>JABCSP010000219.1 GCA_018238825.1 Candidatus Thorarchaeota archaeon
CTTCCAGATAGTTGACTCGATAGCCCCCAGTTTCAATCTTAGCACCTTTTGCTAGTGCATCCTCCATCTGGTCAAGAAGAATGTAAAGTGCTGTAAATCCTACAGGTGATTGAGTTACGGTCGGATCAGAGGGTAAACCAACCTTCAATTTGTTAGCTTCTTCAACCAGCAAGGGAACAAAATCATCATGTAGAGTGTCTTGAACAAGAAGCCGTTTTATTGCCATGCATGCTTGACCACTACCCAAGAAGCGTCCGCGGACAATAACTTCTGCTGCCTTTTCAAGATCAACATCATTGCCCCACACAAGACAAGGGTCACTTCCAGCAAGCTCAGGAGCCATCTGAATTCCTTTCCCTGTGGCTTCAGACCAGAGCTTCAGTCCAACATCACTATCTCCATACCAGACAAGTGCACCAACTCGTGGGTCTGAAGTAAAACGACGCATCATCTGTTTACCGCCACCAGTCAGGACTTGAAGTATTGATGAAGGTAAACCACTCTCAATGAAACTCTTCATGAAAATTCGAGCGAAAACTATGGTACTTAATGGAACTTTGCCAGGTGGTTTTAGAAGAGTAGAATTGCCTGCTAGAATAGAGGAAGTAATACTGAAGATTCCGAGGGCAATTGGAGCATTATAGGGAGGGAATAGTGCAGCCACTCCGAAAGGTTCACGAAAACGATATGACTTTCCACCATCTAATCCGGGCTCTTCGACGATGTCTAGCATTTTCCCCCACTCGTCAACAGATTTTCGATAGTCACTCCAAGCTCCAAGATCCCATGCCCATTTTAGTGTACCAACAGGCATTCCTTCCTTGATCGATACATCTCGAATAGCTTCCCAGTTCTTCTTGATTTCCAAGCTGGCTTCATATAGTGCATCAGCTCTTTCATCTAAGGTTAGACCCATATTAGGTATTTTGAAAGGATTGTACAATTTGTTATGGTCTCGTACACCAGCAGAAATTGCGCTCTCAATATCTTCGTCCCGAGAAACGGAAACTTTTGCATATGCAACTTCATCAACTGCATCCTTCGAATATTTTGGAACCCCATGATGTTTTCGATAATCACGTAGGAATCTCATATCAGCAGTGTTGCCTGGAATCAATCCAGGAACTTTTGAAAATACAAAACGTGAGAATGAAGAAGCATTCTGCATTTGGAGAGCTATTGCAAGACCTGGATCTTCAATTACTTTCTCCATATCAGGAAAGATTGTGTAATTTCCTGTATCTATTTCTTCACCATCAACAAGAATTGGGAATACTTCCATAATTAATCCTCGAGAGTCTTAAACGAAGAGTTGGCATTTTATGCCACTAAAGGTCTTTCGGAGTAGCATCAAATTGCTTGACTAATGGACGTTCATACATTTGTACCATCATTTCCTCAGTCTGTTCAAATGGTGCTCCCCAAGGAACAAATCCAAATTTCTTCATTAGTCGCTCCCCAACTTCTTGGCCTACAAGGATGTTGCAATAGTTGCGTTGGCAACCGTGTTTTATCCCGTACTCTGCAAACTGGAGATACATTGCAGAAGCAAGACCGGAGGTTCTACATTCTGGGCGAACAGTCTGATGTTCACCATAGAGACCCTTCTCTGTGATTATCGCCTTGTAGAGGCCTACAATACTCCCTTGTAATCTACTTCCAAAGTAGTGATTACCAGATCTCATATCCTCAATAATCTGTTCAGGGGTGTACATCCTTTTCTTTCGCCAGTGTTCAGGATATTCTGTAGCAAGAGGCCACACCTGTCTGAAAAGCTCTGAAATCTCCTTAGCATCTTCTTCACCAAATTCTATGATTCGGATCTCTTCAGCTGGAAGTTCAGACATGATATTCAAATGTAGTTTACTCTAACCTTGCTATAACTTCTAGGGTTTAATAATTTTGAATCATGAGGATATTGAAGCAGCCCAATCATATGCTTCCTGAATTGGAGTACATCCTCCACAGCGATGACAACCAGCCACTGTATCCTTTGGATTCAATCCATTCTGAAATAGGAACTTTCCAACCTCTTTGTAGAACTCTACAGCTTCATCCAGATGACCAGCGTAGGTTGGTTCATAGTTCGCAAGCTGGCTACCAGGTGATGGTCGAATTGGAGCTACGATAGGCATCACTCCAACTTCTGAAAGTTCTCCAACCAAGCTGAGTGTTTTCTTGGTATCTTCACCTAATCCATGAAGAATGAATGTACTCACATGACCTCTATCAAAATAATTCAGAGCATATTGCCAACTTCTTTTATATAGGTCAAGAGGACCGTACTGGTGTTTTCCTGGGCACATTTCCTCACGGATTGCTTCATCTGCGCTCTCAATGTGCATTCCTACAGCATTAGCACCAGCATTAGCAACATCACGTATAGTTTCTCTATCAACCGGGGGCTCGAATTGAACACCAATCGGAATCTCACTTACCTGTCGAATTGCCTCGATAACCCGAATCAGACTCTCAATACCCATATCCTCGGATTCAGGGGTCCCAGTAGTAAGTAAAACATCATCAATCAATCCTTCTTTCTCAGCTGCAATAACAACTTCTGCAACATGATCGGGATTTTTTTTTAACATTGTGGCCCCTGAACGTTGAGAAAGAGGAATCGTGCAGAATTTACATTGAGTGCCATTGGACCAGTATCTGCATGATTGATAGACAGTTGTAGCAAGGGTCCTGTCACCATGAAGCAATGCAATATGAGAATATGGTATTCCATCAGAGGTTTTGAGATCATAGAATTGAGGTTTAGGGACAACTTCAATTTCTACTGAATTATCGTATAACCAGATTGTAGGGTCTTCTGTAGGAACTAAAGAAGCTGAGTTGAAGATTTTTTGTTGCTCGCCTGTTCGAATTGGGATTCCAACGGATCTACCATTCGGTAGAATGAAGTAACGTCCTCCAACGGGGCCTGCACCACCTTTACGCCCAGCATACACATCTTGAGATAATGTAGCACCTTCGGTAAGTAATCGCACCTTCAGTCGGAGAATTTCTTCAGCATCCATCGTATTCCCGGTCACTTCGTATTTTTCCTTAATCTATATTGGCCTTGCGGCCGCTCTTTGCCATTAATACAATCTCAGGTAGATCAAGTACTGTCAATTCTTCACCAGATTGAGACTTTAACATATTCTTGCAGAAAGGACAGGATGTGACTAGAATATTTGCACCGGTATTCTTTGCTTGCCTTACTCTTTCCGCCCCGATTTTCTTTGCTTTCTCAGGATATAGAGTTCGAAGTCCTGCACCATTTCCACAGCACATTGCATTGTCACGGGTTCGCTCCATTTCAACAACAGGTACACCTGAAATCTTCTCAATCACTTTTCGTGGCTCATCATAGATATCACAGTGTCTTCCAAGATGACATGAGTCATGAAATGTAATAGAACCCTCAAATTTGTCAATTGGTAAATTACCAATCTGTTCTTCAAGAACCTGACTAATATGTTTCACAGGCTTGTTTATCTTCAAGTCATAATCTGGATAGTCGCGTGTTAGAACTCGATAACATCCAGGGCAGGTAACAACAATTTCTTCTGCGTCACTTGCATTAAGTATCTCGACATTGTGCTTAGCAAGTTCAATACCAAATTCTTCATCGCCTGTTCTGATTAAAGGTGAGCCACAGCACCACTCTTCTGATGATATTGAAACCTGGTGTCCAAGGATCTCCAATAACTCCACAGTGTCAGAAGCAATCTCTTTTTCCCTATAAGCTGCTGTGCACCCAGTGAAGTAAAGTAAATTCTTGCCACCTGATTTCTTAAGATCTAACCAGTCATTTCGTGATTCATGCGGTTCTGAGTAAGGATTGTGATGTTTTCTGATAGCTACGGCCATATCATTGAGTCCCTCAGGTCTTTTGCCTTCTGATACAATTACTTTTCGACGGAGCTCAACTATAGTCGCGATATCAATCTCAGGCTTACAGAAAGTAAGGCAGTGACTGCATTCTAGACATTGGTAGAGTATCTCAATACCCCGTTCATCTATTTCTCTTGTTCCTGTGATCTCTTGATGAATTAGAAGAGCTCTCCCGTGAGGTGTTGGTGCATCTGAACGCCACGCAAAGAATGTCGGACATACATGTCGGCACATCTTTGGACAAGCTGCGCACATCCGAATTTGTTTAGCAAGAGAATCATCGAATATCATTTGCGCACCCCCAGCCCTAGCTTACCAGGATTCATTATTCCCTTCGGGTCAAGAACATCTTTGATTTGTTTCTCCCACTGATAAAAAAGCTCTTTTGTATTGACACAGATCAATGTTGGCACATCGTGAGTGAGTATCAGTTTAAGCCCGACAATGGTTTTACCCGCTCCGGTCGGAAGACAGATAACACCACCCGATGCGTCTAATGCGGCTTTCACGGCGTCCTCCTGATAATCCCGAAGTACCGGGGCATCTTGCTGCCACTTCAGACCAACCGGTTCATACGCAGGCGTATGAACCGTTGGGACGTCGTACTCGATTTCATACATATCGAGGATCTTACATGCGCGGGTTAACAGACCGACAGGGAAGAAATAATCACCCTTACGGCTCCGTTTTAGCAAATGTTGACGCCCGTCCCAGGTACCCCGTTGATACTTGTCACTGTGTTCGGCACCAACAA
>JABCSP010000220.1 GCA_018238825.1 Candidatus Thorarchaeota archaeon
CAGCGCCATCCAAAATTACCACTAGGTTGGGATCTGGTTGAAGTCCCGCAATCTTGATGCTGATGAGATTCCATGCAAAGTGTTCGAGAGAGGTCGACCCCATGTCAATCTTCACAACACACAGGTCCGGTTCAACGAGTCGAGAAGTAGGAACAGATTGTGTACCGTAGAATGCTTTCGCGGCGGACCCCTCGTAAAGAGACCTTATTGCTTCAAAACCAGTCATTGACTTTTTGGAGGGGAGCTGCTCAGGAGCCTTCTGCGCATCCATCGGACTTGATAGCGCATCATCGACAAGACCAGTGGGTATGTGAACATCAGCAAGAGTAGCGTTTCCTAGAGTGACTGCACGACCAATTGCAGCTTCTAGATCAGCAGCACCTCGGAGGTCTGCTGCAGCAACTGCTTCAAGTGAGGACATGATGAGAGGAACGAATTCACTTCGATGGATACCTTCAGCATCAACAGGGTTCAATACTAAGTCTCGCCCAAGTTCAAGATGAACAGCACTTTCAGAGAGTCTCGTTAATCCTATTGAATCGGGATTATTTGTAACAA
This sequence comes from Candidatus Thorarchaeota archaeon, assembly GCA_018238825.1. GTDB lineage: Archaea > Asgardarchaeota > Thorarchaeia > Thorarchaeales > Thorarchaeaceae > SMTZ1-45. The sequence goes on from JABCSP010000220.1 coordinate 559, forward strand.
TGATAACTCGTTTTCCTGAACGGCGAAGTTCTGTTGTCAATAGGGCAAGTACTCTTGTTCGTGCACTTGAAGTACCACCACAGAGCAACAAGCCAGTTTCCAACTCTGAATGGGCTATTCCTGCGGTTGGACCTGTTTGTAGTGTATCAGGATTGACTGTGACTCCTAATCTATAATCACTTGGTCTACCTCGGATAGGAGCAAGAAATTGACCAGGGATATTACTTCCTACTTCAGAAGCCAACTCAGACTTGAGTTGCACAAGCCAATCAGAGAGCTCTTCACCTGCGGCAAAGAACCAAGCCCACTGACCATCTACATCCAGTTGATCAATCCTAGATTGTAGATTCCTGGCTTTTGCTCGTTTCCATTTCTCCATAGGAATTGATGCACGAACTGCAGAATCGAAATTATCTACACCTGCTTCATCTTTAATATGACCAACTGCATTTACATGAGTTACCCAGATTCCTCCCCGCCGGAGAACGTATGCATCCAACTCTCCTTCTGTCAAGTAATTGAAATATTTCTCCATGCCATCTGGAATGCGTTCTTGATCAAGAACCCGCTGTAACTTCTCAGGTCGCATGGTTACTGTTAAGCAAAAACCGTCAGCATCATCAACAGCTCTAACGAAGGAGCTGATATCACCTATCAGGAGAGACCTCGCATCAGTAAGAGTCAGGTTAACTAGACTACGTGAACCAGTTGGAGTCTTGCATCTAACATGCTTGCCATCATCAGACAATGAACATGATGTGTCTGTAAGCTGAACTTGCTTCCACGGACTACTCTCTAATGAGCGTCTTTCAAATCCGGACCGAAGGCTGGGAACTAACAAAATTCTAAGTAGTGCCACTATTCCAGAGATTAGCAGGAGGATAGGATAGTAGAATCCGATTGCTACACTGATGGTTATTATGAATAGTGGAAGAGCAAGAGGTATGCGCTGTTTCCTATTGTCCCATTTTAACTCGACATTGGATGTAACAGAAAAATGTGATCCGGGGGATTCTTCGAATGGATCAGTTTCTGGTCGCGTGCCGAGAATATTGCCTTTAGACATTTCTAGCCCTCCTTTGTGAATTGAACCCTGTGTGATTGACGTAGTAGCATCTCGAGGACATTACGAATCCTTTCAACGTAAACGATATCGCCGCCAGAAACAACCATCGGCTTTGACCCAGTCAATAGAATCTCTGGCATATCACCAATTGTAGGTGCACCGTGTGCGACCAGGAGAGGTTCCCGAGTAAGAACGGTCCATTTGTATCCATGACCAATTGCAAGAGACCTCATGATGTCTTCTTCCTTGACACCTTTGGGAATTTCCACACCAGAACGCGGTTCATGCGATTGCATGGGTCTCTAAACCTCCTGTAGTTACTTTCAGTATATCTTCGAATTTTGCAACCTCTACTGGTAAGTGTGGATAAGATGCTCTCATTGACCTCTCAAGAATCAGGGTATCGACTGCAAGTTTCTTGGCTAAACGGTCAACCATTAGCATTCCATTCCAGAGCCTCAAACCTCTTCGACGGACAAGAAAGCCAATCTTTGTCGATTGATTTCCTTTGGGTCGTATAATGAAGAACACCAGAGTGCCTCCAGCTTTATCCGAAAATCGAGTATACATTGATTGTAGAACCTTCTGTCCAGAATGACTCAGATCGATTCCGATAGGTACACTAGAAAGAAGCCTTGCAGAACTGACCTCAACAGTCCAGGGTCGTAGAATGGCGGCTAAACTTCGTTCCTTGTCCCAGAACACATCGGGCTTTGGAACATTTGTCAGTAGCAATGATAAAACTACAATAAAGATACCAACTGCAGCTCCAGAGATAGCCAAACCAAGTATGTCTGTTGGTGCATAATAGAACTTGATTAATAGAACGGTTAGAAAGACCGTGAGGGCCATCCATTTTAACTCAGGTGAATCGTGTAGTCGCATTTGATTTATCCCACCTTCATTTCATTGAATTGTGTAATCGCTTCTCTGATTTCTGAGATGTCCTCATATGGCCAGACATCTGATACAATCTCATCACCAAAGACAAGCATGTGCTTCAGGAATCTATTGTCAAGAAGTACAACAACCCCAGAATCGCTGGGAGACCTTCTAAGACGACCAACTAGTTGTGCAACCTGTCGAATTGAAGGGACAACTGAAGAATAGTAATATCCAGAATCCAATCCGAACTTTGAGTTATACCAATCTTGAAGCGCACGTTGATATGATGTGGGTGGGCTGAAAGGAATGCCGACCCCAATAATCAAGTCAATCATACTGGACCCATCTTTAACAAGGTCAATTCCCTCAGAGAACTTTCCTCCGAATACGCAGAACATTGCATGAGGTCCAGTTGTAAGAGCTTCTGCAACATCATCGAGTTGAGCACCTCTGGTTTCAACGATAGTCTCTCTAAATCCTGTGTCAATTGAGTAACTCATTATTTCAGCCATCATCTTGTAGCTGGGAAACGCAATCAGAGCACTCTTGTTTGCAGGCATCGAACTCAACACAGTGGAAATACGACTTGCCAGCTCCCTCCACAGTTCTGGACTTCTCACTTTATAGCGTGTATTTATTCGCTTGTCAATCATAACAAGACGAGTTCCTCGGGGATAAGGACTCGAAAGATCTTCAGATAGAGCACCTGCAACTCCTAGCAGGCGTGCATAGTGATCAAGTGGGCGTAGAGTACCTGACATCAAAACAGCAGAACGAGCACCCCTGAGAATTGGAGCGGTGAGACCTGCTGCGTTCAATGGTTGAATCATGAGTGCTGATGTTGATTTAGGCCCCTCCTCTTGCCAGGATTTTTTAACTTGGATAGTAACATGCCAGCCATCGCTCCGTGATGCTTTCTGTGCAGTATAAAGAAACTCTATCAAACGGTCTAGAGGGGTTTCTGCAAGACTAGCATTTTCAGGGTCCTTCATTCCGGGACGCCCAGCATCATGCAGAAGGTTGAGGTCTCCTTCTTTGAGAAATCGGGGAGCTACATCCCATTTGTCAAGGACACGCTCACCTTTGTTATTCATGGAGTCCAAGTGCAGCATCATTGTTTCCCACAGGAAGTCTATCGCTTCTCGAATCCACTTCATTCCAGTTTCTCGAACGACAAGTTGACTATTCTCTCGAAGCCACTTGAGGTCGTCATTACTCAGTTTGGAGGTCTCTGCATCAAGTACATGACTTGATAGATTGTGAGCCTCATCGATCAAAAGGTCAACATCGTGGAGTGGGATTCCCATTGAACCCAACAGAGCCTCTCTAACTCTTGGCTGGAAGACGTAGCTGTAAGGACCAATAATGACTCTTGATTTTTTGGCGCAGAGTTTCATGATCTCATAAGGACAATACCCCAATTCCTCTGCACGTTCTTCTGCTCTCTCTCTTGTGACCACTCCACTATTGAGAAGGTCTTCAATTACTCTATGAGCCTCTTCACGAATAGTTACTCTTCCTCCTTCAGATGAGCCTTTCTTATACAAATTCCAATAATGATTGCATTGCCCAGTTCGAATCATTCCCGCACAGGCTCGCATGAATCCGGTTGAACTGAGGGATTCCATCTCATGCCTGATAGGGCAAACATGAATTCTGCTGACCATAGTTGTAGCAGCCAGGTTTGAGTCAACACTGCGTAAGACTTCTAGCTCGGACTCAAAGACCTTGGACTGAGAGTGGGTTCGCGTTAAGGCAAACAATCGAGATGAAGTATCATTTGCACGAGATGCAAGATATCCGGACAAAACTGCGATGGTCTTGCCGATTCCGCAGTCTGCACTTAACAAACCCACCGTCTTTGATGAGAATGCTTCAACAGCTAGATTGACCGCCTTTTCCTGATGTAGCCTAGGAGTATAAGGAAAATATGCTAACGCGTGATTCGAGGTTGTGCTCACTCATTCACTCCTCCACTCGTAGAAGATCTTCACTCCTTACAATTGTAAATCGCAGTGAGAAATACTTGCGAAGGATTCGCTGATAGCGCCACATTAGTTCTTTTGAATCAAAGTGAGGTTCCTTGTTGCCCATTTTCTCGACTATCTCAGGACTGAACCC
>JABCSP010000020.1 GCA_018238825.1 Candidatus Thorarchaeota archaeon
GCTCATGTTTCAAGAAGATGGTATGTCAGATTTGAGTGATACAGACCTTCATCTAAATTTTGAATTCGAAGAAGATTTAGTTCTAGAAGGATTTCTCAATAGAATCCATGCACCACTCATTGTTGAGGAAATCAAGTCTTTACTTCCCATTAAGGGGAGAACTGCCCTGATGCGTACTGAGATGCAAATCACCTTAGGTATATCAAAGGGATATGCAAAACCAACGAATGATGTCAAGAAAGGTGATATTTCATACATGCCTCTCGGTGATACTCTTTGTATTTATCTAGAAGACTTGCGAACGTATAGCAAAGTAAACATACTTGGGAAAATCACATCTTCAGAAACAGACCTTGCTTTACTGAAAGATGTAAGGAGAGGAAGCATGGTTCATATCAAGGTAAGAAGCTGAAACTCAAAGTCGTTGCAAATTCTTGAGTAGATCTTCATGCTCATCAATTTCAATCTCAGAAGGGTCCACAACTATACCTGATTCATTTGTGATAATGAGCACTTCAATTCCATCATGCTTCACACGTTTAATACCGCTACTTGAGAGTGCTCTTACTCTCAGTTGGGTTGTGTTAAACTCGGACTTGTTCACCATTGCTACGGCTTGGACATCATGTCGGAGTTTGGATCTAGTAATCCTAAGCTGTTCCTTCAATTCTGCAACTTGAACTTGAAAGTTCTTACGCCCATCACTCTCTTCTATAAATTGTATTCGAAGCTCATCATGCACATTCTTTGCAACAAATTCCTTGGATTTGTCTATCCATGTTATAGTCGTTCCATCAAATTTCCTGCTTGTTTCAACATGACCTAAAGCTTTCAATACAGCAATAACATCATAGACTCGCCGTTTTGGGGTATCTAACTTCTCAGCTAGAAGATCACTCTTAATCCCATCTTCTCCACACTCTTGAAGAATCCGCACTGACTCTTGAGCCAGGTCAACTAATTTCAACACTGCACCCCACTGAATATCCGGCGATGGCTCCTCATAGCCAACTTCCTTCATACTGATTGCATCACATATTTAGGTCTTTGTATTGCTCTCAGCTATAGTGCGATTTTCCGACGAGTTTGACGGAAGATACACACTACGATTTTTAGAAAGCATATCTCATATTAATGAATTCTAGTAAAAACACTCCACTTATTCATAATAGTGTAGTCTTTCATTCGAAAAATCGAAAACAAAACCACGAGAACCTCAAAAGAAGAACAAAATTGGATTATTGACGGAACCAACAATTTCATAACAAGCCTTAGATGTCAGCTGACTCAGGAACCCACACTTCGCAAGGAGTGGATTTGATTATGAGTAAAAAGAAAGTCATTATCATGGGAGCAGCCGGAAGAGACTTCCAAAACTTCAATGTCTACTTTCGAGACAATGAAGATTACGAGGTTGTTGCCTTTACTGCCGAGCAAATCCCTGGAATCGGAGATCGTATGTATCCACCCGAACTTTCAGGTCCTCTTTACCCAAAGGGTATCCAAATATATCCTGAAGAGAAGTTACCCGAACTTATCGAAAAATACGATGTAGAGCAGTGCATTCTTGCATACTCTGACCTACCCTATGAAACGGTTGGTCACAAAATTGCTTGGGTGAATCAGCTTGGGCCGGATATTCGTTTGATGGGTCCAAAGAACACCTCAATCAAGAGTAAGAAACCAGTGATTGCAATCTGCGCAGTCCGAACTGGATGCGGCAAGAGTCAGACCTCAAGGCGTGTTAATCAGATTCTTGTTGACATGGGAATTAAACCTGTGAATATCAGACATCCTATGCCATATGATCCTGATCTAACATCACAGATTGCTCAGAGATACGCAACTCTTGAAGATTTGGACAAGTACAGATGTACAATCGAAGAACGAGAAGAATACGAACCTATGATCAATATGGGCGTTATCCTCTATGCTGGTGTTGATTACGGTAAAATCCTCGAACAAGCAGAACAGGAAGCTGATCTGATTACATGGGACGGCGGCAACAATGATTTCTCATTCTACAAGCCAGACCTGCTAATCGTTATCACCGACCCTCACAGACCAGGACATGAGATATCATACTATCCTGGTGAAACAAATCTCAGAATGGCAGATGTTGTGATAATCAATAAGGTTGCCACTGCAGATTATGAGGATATCGAAGAGGTCAGAGATAATATCATGGAAGTTAATCCGAACGCAATCATCATTGATGCAGCATCACCTCTCGGAGTCGAAAATATGGAATCGATTCGAGGTAAGCGTGTCCTAGTTGTAGAGGATGGTCCTACTGTAACACATGGAGACATGCCTTACGGAGCTGGATTAATCGCAGCAAGGAAAGCTGGTGCAATTATTATTGACCCACGGCCCTTCGCAGTCGGAAGCATCAAAGACACCTTCGAGAAGTATTACCATCTAGAAAACGTACTCCCAGCCATGGGTTATGGTAAGAAACAGATGGAAGAGCTTCAGCAGACAATCAACAATTCTGATGCGGAGGCTATTGTCATTGGAACACCAATAGACTTGAAGTCTGTTATCAAGATCAATAAACCAAGTGTTAGAGTCAAATACGACCTACAAGAGATTGGAAAGCCAGATCTTGAAGATGTTCTAACCGAGTTTGTGAAGAAACACAATCTCAAATAGAATAACCAGGGGGAGTAGTTTCCCCCAGGTTTCCACTTTTTTTATAACAGATACTTTGGAAGGTCAGATTCCTCAGTTCGAGACATCAAATCGCGATAGAGCACTGTAATGAAAATTGGAAATAGGGCACTGAACAAAAGGGAGGTTATACTGACTTCAATGATAATTGCGTACGGATTGAGAGATAGCACTCCAGCGATTCCTAGACCAAGAAGACCCAATAGAGTTGTTACAATACCCATGAGGAATACAGCTCCTATAACATGCTGCACATTTCCACTGGTTATTTTCCAAGATTTCCTCAGCGCATCAATGGCAGAGAGATCAGTGTCCACCACAATAGCTGCTGCTGGATATAACCTCGTGGATATATAGAGCACAAATATCCCACCCACTAACAAGAGTATGCTACCCATCATCATTAGCTGAATCGCTTCGGGAGTAATGATAGGATTGTACGGGTCAGAAATGTCAAAACCTTCCAATGACCTAGTCATCAAAGCTATACTGGGAAACAATACAATTGAAACGATAAACGTCATCACCAATTGGACAGTCACAATTTTAGCAACTTTTCCAAATGAATGTGAGAAACTCATTCTAATGTCCGCCTCCTGCCCAGCATAGTCATCAAGAGCAAATTTGATTGCCGCTCCGATCAGTACAGCACCGATGACGAATGCTATGACTGCAAATGTAATTGAAATGGCAATCCGTGTTATATCTGGAAATGAGGTTAGTGTGAAAATACTGAATACATAACTTATGGGGTCTGTTTCAAGGACTCCGATGATTCCAAACAGCGTGGAAAGCACTACAAAGGAAATCAGAGTGAGGGCAACATTCACAAGACCAACTATGACGACGTATTGAACAAATTTACCAGTCCACAAGCCAATAGTTTTCGATACAAGCCCAAACGCACTGAGAGTATAATCTTCAATATGCGGCTGAGATGGATCATATCCCAGTTCGTCTTCAAAAGCCAATTGTCTACCTCCGTACACCAAGATACTTCCATCACTTTGTTATATTTTCTTTGCTCAACACGGTATTCTATCTGAGTTTGTTAAGAAGCATAATCGCAAGTAAAATTCAGCGGTGCGCGGGGTTTATCGCCGGACTTCTCATTATATTTATATTTACATGCAAATACCGAAGGATTATTGGCATCGCTTCACAGAATAAGTTGAGCGTATATATCCTAATTTGCCTCACACAAAGAAAAATCGAATAAGAAAAAAACTTGGACCGGGCTTTATTGCCCGGTACTCAAAGAATCATGCAGGTTTTGGTCTACTATCAATGATATCCATGAATTTTATTCCGCCAGCTTTCTCAACAAGCTCTTCAAAACCGATGATGAAAACTTTAGGAGTAACTTCAGTGCTTTTCTTTGTCATATTTTGGATTTCAATGATTAGAGAGGAATGATCTGCCTTTAATGGTCCCCTAGGAGCTACATAGATATTGAGCACATCCATACTATATGGATCTGACATGTCCTCTTTGGCCACCTCAATCTGAAGTTCCTCAACCTGTGCAACATCTAGCAAATCAGTGCGGAGTGCGGTAAGATTTACTGTAGCACCCTTGATCTTCTTCTCAGCCAACCCCATAATCTCAAGTTGTGCTTCTGCATCGTTAGTACGGCCAACATCCCAGAAGAATGGACCATCTAATCCACATACAGGACACTTGCCCCTTTCTTGGTGTGATGCTACATCTCCGAGTAAGAAACCTTCAAACACGGTTCCAGTACCATCCAAGTGGAATAGACACATGTGTCCAGGTTCATCATCTCCAACGAAGTTGTACGTTCCATCATCATTGAATGATATTAACTCAAAAGATAACATAAGTGGAGACACATTATGGTAAGGTCCATGATGTTTACATTGGACCGCAAAGGAAATCTTACTCTCGGAGGATGCGTATCCACCTACTGCAAGGACCTCTTTTGCACCCTTCTCTTCCAGGGTTTCAACTATATCATTGACAACAGGATCATATATTTTCTCACCGGCAAGAAGTGTGATTATTTTCTCAGGAGCTTCATAGTCTTTAGATTCCTTCATTGCTCGGAAAAATCGATTTCTGAGAAAACTAGGCATTCCAGTGAATCCATTAGCCTTGAAAGAATTAGCAATTTCAACAAGTTTGTTACTTGGAATTGCACCTCCGCCACTTGTAGCAACGTAAAACTTTGACATCTCTCGAAGACCTAGATTTACAGCATGCCAGCCCAAATGTGGTGCGTAGGGAAATAGGTTCATACTATTCATTTCCCAGCCCTTTTGAATCCAAGGATCAACAGGGAGTTGGCCGGCTTTAACACAATTCTTTGCTAATAGTTCCCAATCATAACGAGTCAGGAATACTGGTGAAGGAAGTCCTGACGCCCTACCTGAACTCAACCAGAATTGCAATGGAGCAAATTGATATTTTGCACGTTCTCCAAGTCGAGCCATTGCAGCCTTCTTTCCAATTCCAAGTTTGACTTTTGCACCATTATTTCGAATGAACTTGGCCATTTCAGTATGACCTGTTTCTTTCGAGTACTTCATAAGATTGCCAATTGACTCAGAAGCTTCTCGTGGAGCTCCATCTACTTCAGAGGGATTTATGACGAACTTCGGAATGTTCTCCTTGTAGTCAATCTTCTTTACAAGCGGAATGTTATACTTTGCCCAGTCTTCTATACATGTGATATTGAATGGGTCAATATTGTTGTCTTTGAATAGACGTCGATAGTATGCATGATTAGGCCAGACTTGATATCGAATGAAAGCCCGGAACTTCTTATCTTGCATCTCTTTTATTTCTCGGTGATTTGTCCGCTTGAGTTCTTGGAATGTGAATGTTGTTTTAACCATTAGACAGCCTCTCCAATGATATTACGTTAACATGATAACTGAAAAATCCAACATAATAGTGTTACGAACTCGTTATTAGGAAATACACGACCTTAAAATGACAGTGTAGAAACCCATAATAGTTCAAATCATAAAGAACAATCAACTCAGATTGATTGGTCACGGAGTGTATCAATTTTGTCAGAAATCGACGATAAACTACAGAGAGGCATTATAGAATTAGACAAGGGCAATGAAAAGAAAGCCTTCAGCTACTTCAAAGAAGTCTTTGAAGATAGACAGGAGAACCTTCTGAAAAAAGTCCAAGATAATCCCAAGTCTCCAACTCTCATGTTGGATGCGCTTTATATGATACACTCGCTAGTATGGCTAAGAGTTGCAGAAGCAGGCAAGGATAAGAAACATAGTGTGGAACTTTATGGCAAAGCCGTTGGTACAGTTGAAGCTGCGAGATCTGCTCTAGGTCCCTTAGTAACAGGACTAGCACAATGGGCCAAGGAGAAAAATATTACCCAAGTTCGCAACAAAGCATTGGGTCTCCTAGCCGCAACAAAAGACCTTGAAGATATGGCAAAGAAAGCACTTGAAGCAAGTCGCAAGATGGGATGAAGGATTTACCGGTCATTCATATGACGTGACCACTTTTCAGCTGGGAATCGTTCTTCCATGATGTCCAATTCAGATAATACACTAGATTCCAAATTGATATTGTAATGATTCGCCAGTTGAGTAAATAGATTGAATACTTGAGCGAATTCTCTATGAAGTTCATCCTTGTTTGGTGCTTCATGACCTAGGCCAACTACTTTGTATCCCTCATCGACTGTGATATGTCGAGATATTTCTCCAAGCTCTTCTATAAGATGTGCGAACACCAGTGATGCAGGAAATTTATCCCATCCCCGAGCCTTGTCAAAAGAATCTAATTTTTCTTGAATTTCCTTCAGATGCATCTAAATCATCCTCTTCATAATTTGCAATACTTGAGCACGGGCTTGATCAAGTGCTGCATCTGGGGGATTCTCCATAGGACCAAGCTCTGTCGTTTCAGGTAACGGTTCTCCACCAAGGAACATTGCCTCACTTACTATATTCATCATTTCAACGGGAGGAAGAACTGCACAGGCGAGCTTAGTACCAGTTTCTACGTTAGATAAATTCGTCACGATTTTCCAGATACGAGAACCATCAGTACATCGACATTCTGTGAGATTCTTTGATTCAGGCACAGATTGTATCTGACTAATTTCTACAGCAAGTAGATTAACTGCACGACCAGGCTCTTCATCATAGTTCCTCAATTTACGTTGAAAATCAGCTATAATCCTGAATGAGTAGTAGATTTCTGCAAGGGTAAGGAAATCCTTTGTGGTTGTAGCTTTATACCCAGCAGATTTTATCGCATCATCAACAGTCGTTCTAAAATCTGCAAGGCTTGATACAATCTTGTTCGTAGCCTCAAGGTCAGCAACTTGATCAGGTGGAAGATATGAGTATTTTACTTCATAAATTAGGCTGCCAGCTTGCTGTAGAATTTCACCGAGTTTCGAATACTCTATGTGGAATTTCATTTTTCGATTATTAACTATTTCATTCAACCTACGAATAGCATCTTCTAAAATAATGACCCTTGCATCCTTTGCAGTATCCAAAGAATTCACCAATAATGGTGAAGTATGCCCTCTTGATAAACTTCACCAATCTAATAGGAGGCCACACGAAGTTCTATAAAGACACGCGCGTTATTCGAGTATATTAGAACAGAGGGAAATGCACCTTGATTCAAGCTGTCTACATATTAATCGCTGATAGCGGTTTGTGCGTACTCGATCGCAAGTACGGAGAAGCAGATATGGACCCAAACCTGATTAGTGGATTCCTAACTGCATTGATTCAATTTGGACGTGAACTGAGCGATGGTAACCGAGTACACGTAATTGATTTTGGAGCATTCGACATTTGTTTATCACTGAGAAACAATGTGATTGTTGCAGCAACTGTTGACAAAGTCGATGATGGGAATGCTGCAATGGCAGTCCTCTCAGAAGTTAACAACTCATTCACAGATGATTATGGAAATATGCTTACAGAATGGGATGGTAATCTAGAACCATTCGAAACATTCTATCAGAAATTGGATGAAATTACAAAGAATGGTCGTGCTTCTGAAACCAAGATTATAGTACCAGTATTGAAGGGTAAGGTTTCTCCAATGCTTGTAAGACTTGGTCAAATGACTCAAAAAACCTTTGATGTAGCTAAGATGTGCAAAGGCAAGCTTACAACACCAGATATTGCAGACCAGTTGGGTCAACACTTGAAAGAGGTTCGGAAATCACTCAATACTCTAGAGGATATGAAAATCCTCGAATGGAAAGAAATTGGTTAGTTTCTAACCTTATACCAATTCTATATGTTTTCGGATAAGTTGATACTAAGATTAAGTATCATGCTACGAGGGCTGGCCCCATTCATTACCCGTTGCTATAAAGATTAGACCAATGACAATCAGTCCAGGAGCAATGATACCCGGTATTGTTATGGAATTGTTGAAGAAAACCTCACCCATCGGATATCTAATCGAATGGATAACTCGACCTGCAAATAGGATAAAGAACCCTAAACCCAAAAGGAAGTTTGATCTCCGTAATTTTCCACCAGATTGCCACGCCAGATACCAGAATAATAGAGGTATAAATAATGCATAAATCGCTCCCGCACCGCCAGAGAGAAGGCCCCTAGTTGTAGCATCAAGAGTAACAAAGCCAAGAATAAAGGCGATAGCCACTGCTGGAATTGCAAAAGCAATCTCAGCCCATCGCTTTCCAAATATCATGAATCCAGCTGTTGCAGAAAGTGTAGCTAGACCAAACCACTGGAAGAAGGACCCGCCCATTAACCAGAAATCAGAAACTCCAAGATATGGAATGAGACCCACTGTTAGACTTCGAGGATCAGCATAGAAATCACCAATAAAGTAGAAAACACGACCAAAAGCCAATAAGAGGAAGAATATTGCCATCGCGAACTGGAACGGATTTTTCGTTTTTCTCCATCTAAAGAACAGTAAGAAAATAAAGATGTAGAAGTAATATCCTACAACGAGAAACCAGAGTCCTGCGTGCACTTCCCTTATGATCATGTCAACAGTTTGAATCATTGAAATAGCTCCATCCTAATCCTTCTGAATAAAACAATGCGTGCCTGCAAATAAAGATATTCCGCGGCACTTCTTACGTGCAATACGCCCAGACAACCCCTATATTTGCTCCGGATTAGGATAATAGTGGTATCAGATGACGTCAGGACATACATGGAAACTAGTCAATGAAGATTCGAGCATTGACGAGTTCATTGACATACGACGAATCGTAGGAAACCAGGTAATCAGAGCATATCTTCTCGATGAAATCATGGAAACTCGTAGAGTAGAAAAGATTCCAGGTAAACTACGTGGACCAAAGAACGAATTCAAAGACTTTGCAAAATTCCTGATTGTCAAAATGAAGAATGGTGATGATTCAGAAATGAAGATTCTTGTAGAAGCAGGAGTTTACGAAAATCTAAGAATAGTTGGTACTGATTCTGAACAACTTACGAAAAAGACACGTGATGAAGTTATTAAAATCTTCACTGATGCACTTGAAAACCCAGACCTCAACGATACCAAATTAATCCTAAGCAATGATTCAGAAGTCAGATGAAATTTGTAGTGAGGATACAAGAATGTTTGAAAGATATGCCAAATGTCCAGTCTGCACTAAAAGAACCGTGCTAAGGGTCCCTCCCGATATCATAAAGAAAGCAGAACGTTTTCCATTTACAGTAAAGGTTAAGCATGAGGACCATTATTTTTACATCAATCTGGATAGTCAAGCATGGATCACTGATATTTTACATCCGGATCTAGTTGAGTAATTAATTCATCCGATATACATGTCAGAAGGACTATCTCCATCCTCGGTACTCTCTGATTTCCGTGCAATTTCTTTTCTTGCCCACTCAATGAATTCAATGACTTTGGAAATTTGGGGAGTCATTATTTCAAGGTCAACATTGATTTCAACTAGGTCTACTATCTTCTCAAGAATTGCCTTAGCTGCCCGATAATCAGCCTTAATCACACCTAGAGTTTCGCCAAGAATGCAAGCACTTTCCATATTATACATGGAAGAAGCCCAGGCAGGAATCACACCATTAGCACCAACAATTACTCCTTCCTCGGTAATTACAGAATGTGCAGAATTTGAAACCCTTGCTAGCAATTCCTCAGAGCTCGCAGATACGTAGACTCGTGGTTCTCCAGGATAAGACTTGAAATACTGTTCATATTCCTGTTCGTATGCAGCAAGAGAATACATAACAGTGACTCCCAACTTTTCAAATTCCTTTGCTACAAAATCAGCGTATTCATACACACCTGTACTACTTGAAGGTTGAAAATCAGCAGTAAGAAAAAGGAGATCGTGTGGTTCATCAGGTGCAGCCCGATACACGTGGACTGTAGTCTTCGGAATAGAAGAAATTCCCTGTTTCACAAGTACTCGAGGTGGAAAATCCTTGCTGAAAAAATCCATCATGTGTTCTGCACGTAGCAGCTGAGATAAGGTCTCAATAGCAATCTTTCCAACATTAGCAATACCAGGAAGAGCTACTATCGCAACAGGGGATTTGAGAGACTCTAAACCCACTTCCATAAACCTACGTGCATACATGAATAACCATTACATGATTAACCATTTGGCCCTATCGGTCAAAGACGATAGAATCGTTTTGTATTAGCGGTGGTTGTTTCAGCGATTAAATCGATAGGTTGATCCAGTACTTGACTAAGAGATTCACATCCATATCGAATATTAGCAGGTTCATTACGACCCGGTGTAGGAGACAGATAGGGACCATCTGTTTCCAACAATATTTGATTGAGTGGAAGTATTTCCGCGGACCTAACACGATTCTTGTACTTTGAGAAATTCGCAGGTAGTGTGATATACCACCCATTTTCTGCAACACGTTTAGCTACCTCAGGAAACCCATCAAAACAGTGCATTAGAACGTCACCAGAGAATTGGGCTTCAAGCATCTCAGTAGCCCGTTCTTCTGCTTTTCGAGAGTGTATAACTATTGGTAGGTCTAGTTCTGTTGCAAGTTGAATAAACATTGAAAAGATTGGTTCTTGAGCAGCTCTTGCGTGTTGTTCTTTCACCCAATGATAATCGAGACCTACCTCACCAACAGCTACAATATCTGTAGAATATTTTCGTGTCAAACTAATTATCTGTTCAGCTTCTTCCTTGGTTACTTGCGATGCAGAACAACCTGCAGAATGATAGATGAAGTCCTTGTGTTTTTTTACTATGCCAAGCGTTCTTCTGAAAGATGCAGGATTTATAGAGCATGTTACCATTCCCACAAGACCAGCATCTCGAGACCTCTGAATGACTCGCTCTCTGTCATTCTTGAAGTGTGGTAAATCGATATGAGTATGTGCGTCAAACATCTGCATAGTGGTATGCTCCATGTAATACATCTACACGAGACTCCTTTAATTATCGATTGTTGTGGACTTCTATCGGGACTAACTATGTCAGATGATGTCAACGTACGATTACGGGATAAGACAATGCAAATTGTGTCTCTAAATCAGAAGATGGAAGCATTGCAAGCTCAACTTAGTGGCTCTCAAAAAAGAGCAAATCAAATAGGTACTCAGATGACAGAGCTAGAATCCATATTAATACAGAAAGATTCTGAGATAGAGATGCTCCAAACACAGCTATCAAGGACAAAGGGAGCTCTGGACTCTGTAGGCAAAGAGATGCAGGGTATTAAAGCTGAACAGATTCAGATTCTGTCGAAAAAGAAACCTGAAACAGTTGGTGCTTCGGTGAAAGACGAACTTACTATTGCAGAAATGACAATAGAGCGATTGAGAGAGGACTTGAAACAATTCTCACATGCTGCCACTGCAGTTCTTAATCAAGAAGATGGTTCTCTTGAAGGAATAAGGAAAGTCCTACTCGAAGTAGGTGACCCAAAATATCGTATTCTGAATATGGTTCTAAACAAGAAATCTATTCGAATTGAAGAAATTGCTGCTAGTTTAGTGATTGATATGACTGAGGCTCTCAAACATGTTGATGCATTGCAAGCTGCAGGAGAAGTTCAAATCCGTGACGGCAATACAGTTCTTCCTGCACAAAAATATCTCGAGTTGAAAGTACCTAAGGACCAATGGTTATCTATGGAGGCATCTGAAATATTCCAAGAACTAGAAGAATTCATAGAAAAAACAGATGACTCCTCTAGTGTTGTTAATGCATTAGAAATTGCAGTTGAAATTATAGAACAAAAACTTGCAAGAGGTGGATCTCTAATTTTTCAGATGCGCAAGACTGCTGATGCTTGGAAGAAAGATGCTGGAAATATCGAGGATCTCAAATATTCAATCAAAGACTGGAAGAGTCGTGCTCAAGCTCTAAGCTAATCTTTCTTAGTATCATCTTTGTTTTCTTTGATTGCTTCACGGACATATGCACCAAAATCAGAGGTTTCACCGTCTCGTTGCACGCGAATCTTTGGACCTTCACCTTTGATCTGTCGTTCAATGTACCTGACATCAAGCTGTGTTACTATCTGACGTACTCCTCTATATACAATCAAAGAGAGGATGATTTCTTGCACCCGATTTCCTATGGCAGGCTCACTTTTCTTTAAATTTTCCAGATAGACCATAGCATTAGGATCTAGGAAACGTTTGAGTAATTTTTCACGTTCTGCTCCGACTTTCTCTTGATGTTCACGTGACGCTTTCATTTTCTTTTCGCGTGCTACAAGCTCAGCCATTTTTTTCCTTCGTATCATAGCTAAATCTGTATCATCGTCGGTCAGAAGAGAAACCTCAAGGGTTTTCGCCATTCAGACTACAGTTAAAGTTAACGATACACATAAGGTTGGTTTTTTAACAATAATAAAATGTTAGATGTATATAGAAGTTCGGAGTAATTCAAGTTGTCAGGAGCCGAAAAATGCACATGGTTAGGTGTGAGAGACACAGGTGAAGATATGTGCAAGCTTCGAGGACAAAAGCTATCAAAATCTGAAATAACAGCAAAATGCAAGGAAGTGGACTTAGCAACAATATGCGCAGATGCATACAGCTCGTTAGCTAGAGGGCAGGACGCAATAGATAAGAACAGTACTGACGCATTTCCTTGGTTAATTGAGTCAGCAACACAGTTTGAAAATCTTGGTGAAACTGACAATGCCATAATGGCATATGTGAAATCCATCCACTTTGCAAACAAAAATGACTTAGCAGAGAAAGCATATGATTTCTTCAGAGCTGCTAGAACAGCTTACGAGAGTGGTCTAGAGAAGAATGATTCTTCGCTCAAAGATCCATCAATCAAAGATGCTTTGGTCAAAGCAGGTCATTCAATAATTGAGAGGATGCGGAATATGAGTGAACAATCGCATCTAACTGATATGCAAGCTGAACTAAAAGCGGCTGTACTAGGAGGGGTTTCCCTCAAGAAAGCGGATACACAAGTTTCACGTGTACCGAGAGACCTCATTTTTAGTCATGGTAGGTCCCTCTATGAAAAGAAAGCCGAAGAATACAAGGAGGGTGCAGAGTCATACATAAAATCAGGTATGATAAAGAATGCAGTTATTCTAGCTTGCATGGGAGCTTTAGCTGATTTGATGCTAGGAAAACCAAAAGAGGGAATGGCATATCTTACAGAATCTGTATCCATTGCTGGAAATACTCAAATTTTCAACGAACACCCTTGTTTTGAGTGGACTAAATTATTATTCAAAGCATTGATCAGTCGTGATGCAAATCTAATGATAATTACCAACAAACTATTCCTTGAGATACCTTGGTCCTTCAAGGATGATAAAGAATTTGGGCGCCGGGTTATGGAATCTATAGAACGAAGGATCACTGCCTGATTCTCAGCTTAGCGATGAAGAATCCGCTTGTGTTATGCTTGTGCGGAAACAATCTTTTAACGTACTTGGAACATTTGAATTGGGGATATCCAGCATCACCAAAAGGAAAAGGCTCTATTAGTTCAATATCATGACGTTCCATTGCTGAATCAATCTGTGACTCTCCTTCATGTGGTAGAATGGAACATGTTGAGAAGACAATTTCTGTCCCAGGTTTATCTTGATATGCGGTTAGAATTCCATCGAGTATTTTGTTTTGAATGGTCATTAAAGCAAAGAGTGTTTTCTTGTTCAACCGCCATTTGAATGATGGATATACTTGTAGAATACCAGTAGACGTACATGGTGCATCAATCAGTATCTTATCTGCATCAAAAACCATAGGTTTTGTCGCGTCAGCCTGTAACCATTGAATCTGTTCAGCTCTGAGGAATTGAGCTCGATCGCTTGCCGCTCGAACACGTTCAGCATATACATCCGTGGCAACTATCGTACCCTGACCTTTCATCATCTCTGCAATTAGTTGAGTCTTCATACCCGGGGCAGCACATGAATCCCAGATTTTCTCACCAGGTTGTGGACCAAGGGTCTTCACAGTTAGAACACTTGCCAGGTCCTGAATCAGGATGAAACCTTCTTGGAAAGACTTCGATTTAATAACAGAATCAATTCCATGTACAACTCGTACAATTTCAGGCACATCAGGGATTTGCTCTAGCTCAACATCTTCTAAGGAGTTCAGAATCGAATCAGGGTCTTCCCGAAGTCTATTCGGTCGGATGTAGTAAGTCCGTTTCTGATTATTTGCTTTCATCAGTTCTATCGTTTCAGTACGTTTCATGTTATCAAGAAGGGTCTTCACAAGAAATGTAGGATGCGAATACAGTAAACTTAGACGATTGATTTCAGGCATTTGCAAAAACGTAGTTTCTACATCTATAGCAATTGCTTCCCGTAGTATTTTTTTATCCTGAAATGTGACTTCAGGATAGAAAGCAAGTAATTCCTCCAAATCAGAATTGAGCCATTTTGTTTCGTAAAGCAATAATCGGAGGATATTCCTATTTTGCATGGTCAAGCTCTGAAGTTTACGCTTTCCCAAGGTTCTAGAGATTAGATAGTCAAGTGTATTTCTGAACTTGATAACTGAAAGTGATAAAGAGTGAATATGGCTTTGATATTCAGTGTAATCAGTAGAAGTTGTTTGCATCTCCCTAAGGAGAGCCTTCATTGATGTCGACGACTGTTCAAACCGGTTTAGTGCTTCAATTGCATCAGCTCTAATCGACAAATTCTGGTTCATAGTAAGTGTTTGAAGAATTCCATCATTGTTCAATCTTGTTATACAATCGAATTCAATCAGATCACTTCTGCATCAGGTCCAGAGTGAACATACTTCATTCTTGTGAGCATTGTTGTAAAGTACTTCCCACCTATAATTCCTGAATCCTTGTATCCACCAAGATGTGGCATATACGGATCATAATACACGTGGTCATCACTGGTTCCAACACCTGCGGTTTCAATTTCCTTGACCCACTTCTGTCGGATTTTAATATCATCAGAAATCACCGTGGATCTTAACCCGAATCGGGATTGATTTGCAACAGAAATGGCTTCATCAACGCTCTTCACAGAATAAACGGGTAAAGCAGGAGCAAATACTTCCTCAGTCATTAATCGCATATCGAGTTTGATATTTGTAACAATTGTAGGCTTGTAGAAAATTCCTGCAGGGTCTCGCTCTTCCAGATAGTTGACTCGATAGCCCCCAGTTTCAATCTTAGCCCCTTTTGCTAGGGCATCCTCCATCTGGTCAATAAGTATGTAGAGTGCTGTAAATCCAACCGGTGATTGAGTTACAGTCGGGTCAGAGGGTAAACCAACCTTCAATTTGTTAGCTTCTTCAACCAGAAGGGGAACTAGATCATCAATTAGAGTTTCTTGTACAAGAAGTCGCTTAATTGCCATGCATGCCTGACCGCTACCCAAAAAACGTCCGCGAACAATAACTTCGGCTGCTTTTTCAAGATCAACATCATTGCCCCACACAAGACAAGGGTCACTACCAGCAAGCTCAGGAGCCATCTGAATTGCTTTCCCTGTAGCTTGAGACCAGAGTTTCAGTCCAACATCACTATCTCCGTACCATACAAGTGCACCAACTCGTGGGTCTGATGTGAAACGATGCATCATCTGTTTACCTCCACCTGTCAGGACTTGAAGTATTGATGGTGGTAAACCACTCTTAATGAAACTCTTCAAGAAAATTCGAGCGAAGACAATGGTGCTTAGTGGAACTTTGCCAGGTGGTTTTAGAAGAGTTGAATTGCCTGCTAGAATAGAGGAAGTGATACTGAAGATTCCTAGTGCAATTGGGGCATTATAGGGAGGGAACAACGCGGCGACTCCGTAAGGTTCCCGAAAACGATATGATTTTCCACCATCTAATCCGGGCTCTT
>JABCSP010000221.1 GCA_018238825.1 Candidatus Thorarchaeota archaeon
AGCTCGTTCTGCAAATCCATCAAGAGTGATAGGAGGAGAGCTGTATAGTTTCGCAGCTAGTTTCTCATTTTCTCCTTTCCAGATGAAATTATGATAGATGGTATTAACACTGGGAACCAAGTAAGTATCCTCCAATTATTTTCCTGTTGCTTCTTCGAAGACCTTCTCGTACATCGATACTACTTTCTCTGCTGTGAATTTATCTTCAACCCTATCAAGTCCTGCCTGTCCAAGCTTCTCTCTCTTACTATCGTCTTCAAGTAATTTGATCAATTCTTCAGCATATTCTTCTTTTTCATAGCCCTTGGTCACAACTCCATCCTTTCCAGGACGAACTAATTCGGGAATACCTCCCGCTGGAGTAGTAAGTACAGGCAATTTACACGACATTGCTTCAAGGAGAACAAGTGGCATTCCTTCTAATGTTGAATTCAGGGCAAATACATCCGCAGAGCACATTATTTCCTGCATATTACTTTTAATGCCAAGTAAGTGAATGTTATTGCATAATTTCAATTCCTCTATCTTTCGTTCAACTTCGATTCGTGTAGGTCCATCACCAGCTATGATAAGCCTTGCATTCGGATTGGCATCTACTACAATTTTCATTATTTCAACAAGTCGAACAACACGCTTTACAGTTCTAAAGTTTGATGCGTGGAGGATTATTTTATCATCAGGGCTAATCTCGAAGGCGTCTTCTTCCTTTCTTAATGAAACACATCCACTCTCTACAACTAATCTGATACCTGTGACTTGCGAAAATGTTGCTGTATCGATAAAGTTTGGAATGACGTGAATCTCTCTCTCAATTCCCAATTCTTCATGAGCTTTCTTCTTTAGAAATTCTGAAACTGCAGTCACACCATTTGCTTTCTCAACAGTGTGCTTCACAACCGGTTTGTAAGCTGGATCAAGACCTAAGGTGTGAACATCAGAACCATGCAATGTCACAACATAGGGAATATTGATGATTTCACGAGCCATGTAGGCTGCCATTGCATGAGGTATTGCGTAATGCGAGTGAATCAAGTCCAGCTCAGATCTTTTTACTACTTTGATGATTTTTGAAGTCAGTGCCATTGTGTATGGAGGTCCTACTGTTTTGAAAAGTGGATAATCGAATCTATCTACAAGGTCTACGTGGAGTCCTTTCGTTTGTTGCCACATCATGGAGAAAGGTCTCTGATAGGTAATGAAGTGTAAAATATGTCCGTTTTGGGCCAAGTGCTGACCTAGTCTTGTGGCAAGATGTCCACTGCCACCAACTGATGGATACAGATTGACTCCAATACGCAAGTAAAACACCTTCTGTAAAAGATGGAATTGTTCCCCTTTAAGGCAAATGGTTTGAACATCAGAATATTCCAAAACTTGATTAGTAGCGGGAATAACAAGCAGATTATGGACTCTATATTGGTAGTAGTTGCGCACCCTGATGATGAGAGTTTGGGAGCAGGTGGAACAATACGGAAACATGGTGATTTGGGTATTCCTGTAGATGTTCATTGCATGACTGGTACTGAAATCCGAAATGAAGAGATGAAGGCCGCCTGTTCAATACTTGGAGTTCGGAATCTCTATCTAAGTGAACGCGATGATTTTGCAGTGGATATGAGTCTTAGAAATGAAGTAGTGGGTGCTATTCTCAAGACTCGACCCACAATTGTCATCACGCACTTCTCTGGTGACTATAATGTCAATCATCAGCAATGCGCACAGATAGTATTCGAGGCTGTGGAATGGGCCTCTCACACTACAATCTTTGACGATGCTCATAGAGTCAAGCGCATCTACAACATGGAGATCAATACGTTAATTTCAAGACCTCATGTTCATGTTGATATCACTGACACCTACAAGTATGGACTAGGTGCCCTCAAGAAACACGAGTCTCAGATTAAGAAAGCGGATTCTTTTTACGAGAAACTGTATGACGCTAGAACTCGCCTAAGAGGAGCTCAAGCAAAATGCAAACGGGCAGAAGCTTTTACAATAACACTTCCTGAACATGCAGGTCCATTCTATAGAGAAAATAGTGTTGAGAAGTTGATATAGGATTAATCAGCCGTCAGCCTTTTTCCTTCTAGCAGCAAGCAATTGTTTTAACTCGCCCATCATGCTTCCTCCGCCACCTGGTGCTGCTGGTGGGGCGGCTGCTGGGGCTTGTGCCATGGTAGCAATAGGTTCTCCATCTGCTGCGGCAGCTGGTGAAGCGCCTGCTGATACTGCTACACCACTGGTTTTTAGAGCACTGATTCTTGAATCCATGCCACTAACTTGAGTTTGGAGCTGTGTAACTGTTCCTTGGAGTTCATCAATGGCTTCCATTAGCTTTGTTGTGATGATACTGACTACTTCTCCAAGTTGACGAATCTTCTCTGAATTTGGATCCTGAAGCGCCCATTCGAATTCCCCAAGAATTGACTCCTCGAGTTCTTTCTTTTCATCGCTCATTAGTATAGCTCCGTGGCTAAGTTCTGTGATTGAAGTATCGCTATAAACATTGTTTGCATTAAATTTACTATGCTTTATCGATTGTTTTCTCAACAATAGATTTAGCTTTTTCAAGGGTACTCCCAACAAGATCCTTTGTAGGCCCCTCACAGGTGATTCTAATCACTGGTTCCGTACCAGAGGGTCTAACGAGTATCCATCCTTCCTTCAGAGTTATTCCAACACCATCTACTGTGATGACCTTCACCACATCTTCAAGTCCCTTTGGAAGCGATTCAACAAGATTCTTCATAACAATGGATTTCTTCTCATTAGGACAGGTCAATTTAGTCTTCATAAGCGGATAAATCGGAATAGTTTCAATCAACTCACCAAAGCTCTTTCCTGTTCGAGCCATCATCTCAAGAATTCTGCACGAGGCAAGGAACGGTTCAGGTGCAAGATGGAACTCAGGAAGAATGAAGACTCCACAGGCTTCTCCTCCCATGACTGCATTCTCTTCTTTCACCTTGACTGCGACTTGGATGTCTCCCACAGGGGTTCGAATGATGTTACCTTCACGCTGTTCTACTATCTCATCCAAGGCAAGTGAACTATCAACAGTAGTTACAACGGTTCCTTTCTTGGAGGTCTTGAGATACTCACCTGCAAGCAATGCAATGGTCCTATCGCCTCGGATTACTTCTCCCGTTTTGGTGACAAAGACTACTCGGTCACTATCCCCATCATGAGCTATTCCCAGATCCGCACCTGTCTGCTTTACCAGCTCCATGAGGTCTCCAAGCGACTCTTCTTCTGGCTCTGATTTTCTTCCTGGAAAATGACCATCAGGTTGTGCATTGATAGTAACCACTTTACTACTAAGCTTCTGAATCAGATATGGTGCAAGCACACATCCTGCTCCATTTCCCGGATCAACAATAACTGTAAAGTTCTTTGAACGAATAAGATCTGCATCACACTTTTCGAGAATTGCTTCGATGTGTTCATCCACCGCGGTTTCAATAACCAATTCCTCACCAAGTTGATTCCAGGGAGCTAATGTGAATTTCTTTGAATCGTAGATTTTCTCTAGCTTTCTTTCCTCATCTGAAGTGAAGCCCATGCTGCTCTTTGACCAGAATTTGATTCCTGTATATTCAGGAGGATTATGGGATGCAGTGACCATTAATCCTGCATCATATCCCTTGCTCATCGTTAGGTATGCTAAGGTAGGGGTTGGAATGATTCCTGCTCGAACCACATTCACACCTGTTGACATAATTCCTGCTGAGAGTGTATCTGCCACCATCAATCCAGTAGTTCTAGCATCCCTTGCTAAGAGAACAGTACCATTGCCAACTAGAGTGCCTAGAGCTTTACCAAGATTTAGCGCCATCTCAAGGTCGAATTCTTTCCCATAGATTTTGCGTACGCCAGTTGTTCCAAAGAGTTTGTCAGCCATCGGAATCACGATTTCTTTGACTACATGCAATAGAGAAAAAGCTAACTAATGGACGACAAAAAACTCAATATGTCCATATTCTCAGAATTCTTAGAGGTGCATGGATATACCATTCTTTGAACACAACAAGGTCAAGTTACACTATGTTGATGTCGATAAGAGAACGGACAAATCAATAGGCCTTCCTTTACTTTTTATTCACGGAGCAGGCTCTTCACACATCACCTGGGCTTTGCAGCTGAAAGAGTTCTCCAAAACAAATCGGTGCATAGCGATTGACCTCTCTGGTCACGGGCGGTCCGATGATATTGCTGATGATGTTTCTATTGACCCGGGTTTCGTACTTGAGGTAAACTCTCTTGTAAAGTATCTTGATCTTGAGAACTTCATCCTCGTAGGTCATTCCATGGGCGGCGGAGTTGCTATGTCCTATATTTTGAATGACGAAACAGTTCAACCAGAGGCACTGGTTCTTGTTGACTCATCTCCCAACCCGGACTTAACGAAACTAGCACTTGGTTTGGTTAAGGATGCCGTAGAGGAGAAACTATTCCTCCTGAGAGGTCAGGTATTCGAAGATTACACTGACACATACAAACTGAAGAAGTATGAAGATGAGCTGCGTTCGATGAATCTGAAAGGTCTACAACGAGACCTGCTTGCTTCTCACAAGTTCAATATCACAGATAAACTAGTGAATATCAAGGTGCCAACTTTTG
>JABCSP010000222.1 GCA_018238825.1 Candidatus Thorarchaeota archaeon
TATGAAGTAGCATTCGTAGTAGCAGCGTTCGCCGCGTAAACAAACTCCGGTCGTAAAAATTATGTCGCTGAGCTTAGCATCATTGAATGCGAAGTTAAGCTGCTTCAAGAAGTTTCGAGAAAGATCACTTATCTCGATTCTGAGCAGATAGATATCCTCGCTTGCCACCGGAAAGAGTTTCACAACTTTGTCCTTGTGATGCAACACTGTAAGTGCCGCCTTCTCCCCAATGTCAGCCACAAATTCTGCTGGAAATTCCACAGGTTTCCCAGCGTCTAGCCGTAAAATTATTGCAGATGTAGCCCCTTCTTTGTCTAATACCAAATTTCGCACTTCCTTCTGGGTCTGTACTTTGGAAATTGTGTATTCAGTCTATATTAAGTTATTCTGTTGTAAGGGCCTTCTAGCTAGGATTCCGTTTGTGACCTTTTCACTGAAATATTACATAAAAATGCGTATAAATTCTGTATTAGCAAGTTTCCACATAAGTCACAATGTATAATTGGACGTGAGTTCATCTCTAATAGGAGGAGAGAGAGCAAAGCGTGAATCCGCGTCTATCGCAGCTTTTGGGTTTTATACTTATTGTAATCTGTGTTGCAATGACTCTGATTGTATATCAGAGTATAATGCTAGTTGAAGGTGACGACCTACTAGTCATCATTTCATCTGGAATGGTAGCATGGGGAATTCTTGCACTACCTGAGTTGATTATTGGACTTTGGTTGATAGCAAAGGGAACCCGTGAAGCACGCATTGGTGATGTTTCTGGTGAACTTATTCCTCTTGTTCAGAAAGAGGGACGAATAGGTGTGGCAGCTGCTGCACGAGAGCTTGGCATTGATCCACAGGACGTTGCTGATGCAGCAGAGAAGCTATCACGACGTCGTCTACCATTGGTGTATCTTGACCGTAGTTCTTCTGAGATTGTTAGCCCAAGTGCAGTTTCTCTTGAGGAGAGTCTTCTTCATTTGATGTACGCTCAAAGGCGAATGACCTTCGATCAAATCAGCAAGGTAACAAATGCTACTGACAAACAGATAATTGAAGCAGTAAGTAAGCTATCTAAATCTGGTAAATTCCGAGGTACTATTGACAAGAACTCTCGTGTGCTTTATACTCAGGAGGCAGTGTCGCAACTACCTAAGGCTGTCACAGTCTGTCCAAACTGCAGTGGAAAACTAGAGGCGCCAATTCTTCCTGGCGAGGAAGAAAAATGTCCATACTGTGGGCATGCGATTGTCAACAGGGTTTCAAACAGCTACAGGAAACTTGGATAAAGTTGGACATCCCTTTAATGAATGTTTGAAGAAAGAATGACAATTTGTAGGTCTTTATATATCTGAAGATGACCACAGTAATGTGAGGTTGACCAGACACGTAGAATGACCTCACAGAGTACAATCCATTGCCGTTTATGGACGTACATCACTCTAGTGTCCAAATTTGTACAATTTACAATGAACGGTGAAGTGATAGGTCGAGTTCCCACTCAAACCCTCTCGTGCTAAGCGAGCGAAATCATTTTGTGTAAAACTACATCCCTTATAATCGGGTTTCAAAATGGATACAATTCCTAAAATTCTTCTAGATATGTTTGAGTATGAGAGTGCACAAGCTCGATTTGTTTTATCTGCCGCAAAAGATACTGACCTATCATTTACTCCAAAGGATGAAATGCGCCCTCTTATTGACTTGACAAATCATTTGGCACAGATTCCGATTATTGATTTCAAATTCTTTACCAAAGAATTCGAATCATTCGAACAAGTAAGAGCCATGGAAAATGATCTTCGACAGGATACAATAGAAAATATGCTTACCGCCTATGATCAAGGAATTGAGAGCATAAAGGAATACATCTCAAAGCTTTCTGATGAGCAGGCTCTTGAAAATAATATGAAGGCATTCTATCAGGATGGTCCAGATAAGAACTGGGCTCATTATCTACCAGAAATCACTACTCACCTCGCAATGCACAAAATGCAGCTGTGGATGTACCTGAAGCTTGCAGGCGCTCACGTAAGTATGTGGACTTACTACGGTGTCCCACAGAGCGAATAAGTGAATTCATGTTATTCCATGTTGACTACCACGGATTCGACGCCGTAGATTGAGCCGAACTTCATCTATCTTCTCTTTCACTTTGCTCGCCTTTGGCCAGAATTCTTTAATCTCATCGAAACCATGTACATCCCAATAAAGTGGACAAGCTCCATAACAATAATCAAACTTGTCACATTTCTTGCATCCTTCTGGGGCAAATTCTTTTGCCCTCCAAAATTTGCTTGCCCTGTTGTACCACACCTTCTCAAATCCCTCATGGAGTAGGTTTCCAACTGGTTCACTGAAACTAGAGCACGGTAGTAAACCTCCCTCTGCATCAACAGAAAGAAGCCCATCACAACAAGCACAGCTCTTCGCTCCGAGACCATGGGCGATTGGATTGAATAGACACACTGGTGTAGGAGCATACCAGACAAATTGGATACCTTTCTTACTTGCTCTTCTCTTGACTCGTTTTACTATCTCTTCAATTTCTGAGTACTTTATTTGAAGCTCGTCTCTTAGTTTAGCCGCAGTACCAGTATAGATTACCATATTCATACTGAAGTAGGAGAGTTCAAGTTCATCAGCATGAAAATCAACGAGGTCTTCAAGGCGGTCCACATTTGGGAGGCAGATAGTTGTATTGCAGTGAGTATAGATGTCAGTTGCCCTTAGATTCTTCACGCCTTGGACCATCTGTTTGAAGGCTCCTTTTGCACCAACGATATAGTCATGGGTTTCTGCATCTGGTCCTTCGATTGAAACCTGTGCACTATTCAATCCTGCATCAACCAATTTCTGAACAAATTCCTTGTTACCGCAGCGACGACCGTTCGTGATGAGATTGACTCTGAGACCTTTTTCCCGACCATACGCAATCAGTTCGAACAAATCTTCCCGAAGCGTAGGTTCACCTCCAGTGAAAGATAGACTTGGAACCTTTGCATCATCAACGATTATATCGATGACGCGTTTCACTTCCTCTGTTGTCATTTCTCCTGTGTCCCTATAGGGCGAATACGCATAACAGAATCTGCATGCGTTATTGCATCGATATGTCAAAGCAATCTCACTTAGAACCGGATATTTGATTTCCTCACTTCCAAACGGCACTATCTTCGCAGTTCTGTAAGTGTAGATGTTCTGATTTCCTGTAACCATATTTCTAAGATCATCGACAAAAGCTGCAAGGTCGTTGAGAACAATCTGTTGCTCTGCACCTACACTTACAAAATGGTCAACTATTGTTTGTACATCCTGTCCCTCGAAAAGTAGTTGTAGCATCTGCATCGCGGTTTTGTTGAGATGCATTACTTTGTTTGGTCGTAGAATCAGAAGGTTGTCTTCTGGTCTAGGGAAGAAATAGTCTTTGACATCATCAATGAACGAGGGAACCCAAGCTAGCTCCTCGATTTTGTAATTGTACTGGGGTATAGACTTGGATTCGGGCATTATCCTCCTTGCTGTTCTATAGGCATCTAAAGCATTCGGATGAGTAGAGTGAGTCCTGCACCTTCATCTGAAAGGCTTAAGAGTCTCCATGATTGAGATAGAACTAACATCGTAGTGGAGTGTGTTCGATGAGCACGAATGAGATTATATTACCATATGGCAAAATCAGCAAGAAAAAGCTGGTCATGCATTTTAGCGCCTATGACATCGACTTACCAATCATTGCTGCGGGAATCCGTGAGCGAATGGATGTCTTCCGTGAGCTTGGTGTTGCTTTTGCTGGCTTTGGAACTGAGATTCCTGAGAATATGTCAGAACAGTCACCGGCACTTGTGAAGTGTTTCTTTGAGTATGTTGGCGAGGGTGGAAATGCAAATGAAATTCTGAAACGGGTTTACCACCTTGTCTGGGGCGGAATGATAATGGAGTTTCCAGACATCGAAGATTGGGCTGCTGCAAAGGCTGATCTCTCAACCCTGACACTTGCACAAGCTGAGGTCATCAGGGCGAGAAAGGAAGATTGAATGTTAATCGATTTACAAGGAAATCTATCTCCTGCATGAGGGTTCTGTCTTGAAGCGAAATATGGCTAATGCATTTCTACTTGGACTATTGATGTTATCAATGGCTTCAATCTGTGTATCTGCATCTGTACCTAGTCAATCTGTTGAGATTAATCTTGATAGTGTTCTAGTTGATGTAGTTGTTCTACCAAATGGAAGAATCAATGTCACATACTGGATTACGATTTATGTAGAGAGTGGGTCATTGGGTGGATTTGATCTACTTGGAATCCAAGAGAATTCTATCTATGATTCTAATAGAGCCTATGCTCAAGTTGGAGTGGATAAGTATCCTCTAATCGTTGGAGCTCTATCTGATGGATATGCATTAGATTGGACTCCAAGAGCCGACGCGGGAGACACAGTCACAATTGTCTTTGGATACTTCAGTACAAACCGTGTAATTGAGAAGACAACTTCTGGAACCTATGGAGAACTAGGAGTGTTGAATTGGGCTCCTGTACAGTGGTCTGTACCTATTGACTATGAGGCGGTCCAAGTCATTTATCCTATTGTTCTTGATCCTACTTGGTATAATCCGATAACTCATGGCG
>JABCSP010000021.1 GCA_018238825.1 Candidatus Thorarchaeota archaeon
GTCAAGACTGCACTCTTAGAACTAATCAAGTCATGCGAGGATGTTGCTATTCATGCGAACATTCAGGTCTGTGATGCTTCCATCCTCTGCGATGAATATGTCGGCTATTTACTATCGAATATTCTTGACAACGCTTGGATACATAATATGCGTGGCAATAAGCAAGTATGGGTAAAGCTGAGCGAAAATAATGATGGTTATTTACTTAGTATCAGCGATAATGATCCTGGACTACCTTCTGAAAGTAGAACAAAAGGAACACATCTTGAGGGACGTAGCGCTGGTATTGGACTTTACATATGTCATGCTTTGATTGAGAAGTATCAGGGTTGGATACAGATAGCTGACCGAATAGAGAATCAGTCAGATCAAGGAGCACAGATTTCAGTCTGGTTTCCACGGACAATCAAAATCTGACACAAGATTGATGTTGAATCAGGTGTGTATATCGAAGACACACTTTCGATGACCCACAAGTGGTAAAGTTTGTATGAGGTTTCAGTATCTAAGGATAGGTTGCAAGGCCCCCTCGCACTCTTGTTCTAATTTTCGTTTTTACTTGCTGTTCCCAGTAAATAACTACCGAACGCAATAATCCATGCCAGAATAGGATAGATTGCCCAGCGTTCCAAAGATCCCTTTGCCATTCCCATGAAAGTTTCTGTTGATCCAACTGGAAGTCCTAAATACGGAAAGAAGACTATTGATAGGATAAGAGCCATCAGTCCAAGGGCAACAGAAATAATTGACATTGGCTTGGTTTGATAGGGATAGGAACCTATAGCCGCAAATGCTCCAAACACGATTGCCAGCAGAGTGAATATACTGTGCATTGGTTGCAGATTTGCTGGAAAGAGTCCGAGTCCCATGCATCCAATTCCAGAAATTGCTAATAGAGCTGGAAAAAGGCTTCCTCCTTGAGCCTTATACAAGAAGACTGTTCCTGCTACAATGAATGTTCCCATTATAAAGACTGAGACATTGTAGATGATTGCAGTGGGTCCAGTTCCAAGATCGCCCACATAGTCGATGCGACTACTATATCCATCATACCAGCCCTCTGCGACAAGCATGCCTAAGAACCACTGAATACCTCCAATTAGGAATCAGCAGCCTGCTAATGTTGCTGGATCAAATCGTTTCGTTAATTTTGTTGGTGACGTTATAGATTCTGACATTGTTATCACGACTTTTACCATCGGTAGACTGAATATAAGACATCGACAAACTTTGAAATACATCGTAGTTTGCGATACAAACTTGTGAAAACATATAGCTCACTTCTTTTCTTGATAATTCTTCGATGAATCACTCTATACTACCGATAGTTCAATATAATCAAATGTTTTGACGCCAATTTTGCTGAGTCATTCCCCTCTACCCACAGTAAGCTAATATTCGATAGTTGATGGATGTTAGCTGACGGTGATATGTCGTGCAGAGCCATGCAATCCAAGCCATCCTGATTACAGACAAGGGCGGAAGTCCACGTTTCTACATGCAACTTGACCCTAAAGCACTCAATATGGATCCAGTGATGGCATCAAGTTTCTTTGCAGCTATTGACATGTTCTCAAAAGAGGTCTTTGACCAAAAACATCCTATCTTTCAGGTTGACTATGGTTCTCGACTATTTACTTTAATCAAGGGAGTAAAAACGAATCTAATTGTTGTCAGTGTACAGCGTCTAGGCCAGGATGCAATAGATGTCCTAGATTCACTCTTGGCTGAGTTCGAACTTGATTGGCTTGAAATTGTAGATCCATTCGAATACAATTTTGACACATCTTTTGTTGATGTATATATGGAGTCTTTTGGCGAACGCGTAATGGAACGACTGTCCCTTCGACTCCTTCCCGATTCGTGGGTGCCTTATTTCACTACAACTCCTGATAGTATCAAATCAGTAGATAGCATTCTACTTGGCTACATCAACGGCTCTAGCAATGTCAAAGAGATCGTTGAAGTGAGTAATTTATCACGACGAGAGGTTGTACTTGACCTCTCAAAACTATGGGCTCACAGAGTTGTACGATTTCGCAACATGTTGAGCTTTAGCGACTTCATGACTACAGGTACTCAATTCATTAGATATGTTCAAGCTACCTCCGATGAAACTAAGAATCTGCAAAGTCTTCATCCTGAAATGGCCGGAATCATTCCTCATCTTGCTGGTTTAATTGATGGACGTCGGACAGTTCGAGAAATACTGGCTGAGTTAGGAGCACATCATGATGAGAGTGAGCTACTTCGCGCCTTGGATTACCTGATTGAAGTTGGTGTAATTGAAGCGCTCACACCTGAAAAGAGACGTATTCTTCTGGTGAAAGAAGCATTAGAGCTTGCACTTCGTGTTGCTGAAGGAACCTACAACGTGGTAGAGGCAACAAATGCACTGAGGTTAATATTGAAAGATAACAAGACGCCAGAGGTTCTGAGTCAACTCCAACTCAAAGACGATAAATGGGTTGTCGATTTCGATTTTAAGATACTAGAAGGTCTAGATCGGCGAAGACTGATGCTTCTTTATGGAGAATGGATGAAGATACTCGCTCAATTTGTTCAGGTTCTAAATCCTTCAAAACTTGACCTCTATATTAAGAACCTGACCACGGTCTTTGCACAAAGAATTGTCAAACGATATTCTGCGATGGATTTGAGGGGCTTTGAAGAATTTTCATATTGGCTTGAGATTTTGAGCACACCAACAAAACCCCATGTAGGACCAGTTGAAACCAGCTATCTCCAGATAACTTGGTCAAATGCAATGGAAGAACTAGCATATCTTCTTGTGACAAGAGGTCATATTATCTACAAGTCAGAAAGCATAACACAGATTCGCTCAGCTTCTGGGACTCCCCTGATTGATCTTCTCCCTGAAGAATGGGTTGGCCGTGACCATGTTGAAACTTTTGAACGTGTGATGCTTGAATATTCAAAGCTTGGACCCGCAGCGAATCTAACTCTTCTTCTTCTTGCAACACAACGTGCAATCCTACTCCCACAAGAGTTGATTATCTGAACGGTCTTCATCTGAAGAACTATTATCTTCTAATGCTGATAAAAACAAGTAACTAGGTGACCGTGTATGAGTCCCACATATTTATTGAAGATTGTTACAGTTGGAGCCGCCTCTGTTGGAAAGACTAGCATAATTATCAGATATTCCACAGGAAATTTTCGTGAGCACTATTCTCCTACGCTTGGAGTGGGATTTGCTTACAAAAAGATGAAAGTGGATGAAAACAATGTGAACATACAAATCTGGGATTTAGGGTCTCAAGACTTTTTAGAACGTACTCGAGCGAATTACTACCTGGGGGCTCAAGGTGTTATTTTCATGTATGATGTAACCTCTTGGGAATCATTCAACGAAGTCATTGAATGGAAGAATGAAGTTGATCGAAATTTGGATGATTACAGAGCGCTTCTTCTTGCTAACAAGACGGACCTCGTCATGGACCGTGTCGTTTCTCCAGAGGATGGTCAACGAGTGGCTGATGAGTTAGGGATTCCTCATATCGAGGTTTCTGTTAGACTTGATAAGAATGTGAATGATGCATTTGAGATGATTGCAAGGAATATAATCAACTCCTTTAGCTAACTTATTCGCGGCAAATTCAAAGAATTCTAACTAGATGTAGAGAACATCTTCAATTCCTGTTGTCAAGCGCTTTGCTTTACCTTTTGTTACCGCATAATCATTTTCGATGCGAACTCCACCTATTCCTTCAAGATAGACACCAGGTTCAATTGCCATGACATTTCCTTCTAAGTAACTATCTTCACGACTGTAGGTGCTTGGTAGTTCATGTACTTCAAGCCCAATACCATGACCGAGACCGTGGGTCATTCCATCTTTTGCATCAGGATTGAGTCGGCGAGAGTCAAATCCATGTTTCTTGAGAGTCTTAAAACAAGCCATGTTGACATCATCAATATTCGCACTATCTGTTAGTGCATCAACTGTATTGTTTACTGCATCTTCTACAGCTTCGAACATCTTGCGGACTCGTTTGGGAACTGGTCCTTTCACGAAGGTTCGTGTGACATCAGCGATATATCGTTCCTGTTTGAGTCGTGGAAATACATCAAGAATAACTGGAACTTCGCTCTTGATTTTGTCATCGGCTACTCCTAGATAATGCCAGTCGAAGCCTTTCTCTCCAACGGCTAGAATTGTATCATCGGCGGATTCTGCACCCTTGTCAAGCAGAAAATGGTCGAGTGCTAATTTCACTTTTCCAACTGTGAGAGATTCCCCATTATGCATCAGGACCTTGTTTGCACCGATATCGCAATCTTTCACCATCTCAATAATTTGTGTGATTGCATCAGTTGTAGCATCTCCCGCCTTCTTAATTATCTCAATCTCTTTTGCAGACTTTGTAGCACGTGCTTCTGAAACAATATCTCTAACGACTTTGATATTGTATCCCATACCTTGAAGCATGACTAGAAGACTTGCTGGAAATTCATCCGGGACTCCAAGTACCTTTCCTGAGAATTGATTCTTCAAGAGATCATCATACGGTCTGTCAAGATTATCACGAATCTTCTTATTCTCTTTGAGAAGGTTGAGATATACTTCAGAGAGGTCATGAGTACGTTTAATGAGGCTCTCTTTCTTAACTCGCTCAAGAGCAAGGAATGCAGACGCTACTAGTGGTTCTTCACCCTTATTTTTTAGGTAGATTATATTGTCAGATGATCGGAAACCAGTCAACCAGTATATGTTGGGGTTATCGAATGCACTCCCGTTTGTCAGTAGTGCATCTATTCCATACTTTTCCATGAGTGGATCTAGGTCTTTCTGCATAGTTTTCGCCTGCAGAAAAATCAAATCATACCTTCCTGTAAAAGGCTTCTGTCTAATCTTGAAGATACGGCATCATTCTTGTTTCTACATCCAATCGTGAAGGCATATTGTATGGTCCAATTGTTTCTACATTGAATGACGAACATGTGGCAGCAAAAAGTCCCGCTCGTTTCAGGTTAGAAGATCGCATGTATTCAAGAAGGAAACTGATTGCATAGACATCTCCACAACCAGTACTATCAACCTGAGCATTTGCACTAACAAGTGGTATAGTAATTTGTGAATCTCTTGTATAGATGATTGAACCTTTCGTGTCGTGGGTGACCAAAACTATTCTCGGTCCTAGGCTGAGTATTTGAGAGGCTGCAGAGAGTTCAGACTCCGCATCAACAGACATCTTCAATTCTGATTCATTGAACTTAGCTACGTCGACAAGCCCAAGTATCTCATCTCGCTCAACCCAGTTTCTGGGAATTACCATACCACTACTATCGATTGAACGAACGTAACCTTGAACATCAATTGAAGTTACTTTAGCATTTGACCGAGCTAGTTTGATGCAATCGATATCAATTTCACTCGCAGTCAATGGCGAGAAATGGATAATATTCGCATCGCGATGAAAATCGGAAAAATCAGCAGGTGTTATTGGTTCTGCAAGTGCTTCCACCATTTGCACACGATTCCCCTTAGTATCATATTTGTTCACAAATCTCGTAGATTTTGAGCCTGATTCCCGAAGTCCTGTTAGAACAAGACCTGATGATTTCAAAGTCTTCCAATACTCTTGTTCAAAATCCTCTCCTACTCTGGAGATGATTCCTGCATCAAATGCGTTGAGAGAAGGTGCAAGCATTGCATAAGCTGTTCCCCCTCCCAATGCTTCACTCTTGGTTTCTGGTGTGATTATCAGGTCTCTACTAAGATGTCCAACAACCAATATATCCATTGACCGCACCTATCGTATACGAATAATGCATCACGATTCAAGTCTCCCTTTAACTTCTATGTCGGAAGCCACTACAGGTCACAAGGGAACTATTTTAATCTAAAGATTGTAACTTAGACGATTGAGTGTGAAAACTTGGCTCGGGTCTTAGTGAAATTCTTTGCAACTGTTAGAGAAGTAACTGGTGTGAAGAATATCGAGATGGATGCAGACACTATAGGCCAATTATTGGATAATTTGCAGGAAACTTTTGGAGAACGATTTACACAGACGGTTATCGATCCAAGTAATGGAAAATTGAAGCAATTCTTTTCATGCATGATTAACGGAAAACGTATTGAGCTATTGGATGGTTATGATACAATATTAGTGGATGATGATGCAGTAGCTCTATTCCCACCTGTAGGAGGCGGATAAAATGAGTAGCTCACTCACATCAAAACATCGGAAACTGGCTGATAGAGGAAGGGTAGATCTTGTAGTAAAGAATGCTCGTCTGCTTCTTGAATCTGGACTTGTTCGAGGTGGAATTGGTGTTACTAACGGTCTGTTCTCAATTATTGCCTCTGATGAACATCTTCCAGACGCAGAAACCGTAATCGATGCCGACAACAAGATTCTGATGCCCGGACTTATTGATGCTCATGCCCACATAGATGATCCAACCATGCAATCCCATGAAAGTTTTTCATCTGGGTCCCGTGCAGCTGCTGGTGGAGGAGTCACAACATTCATCGATATGCCATTGACAAATCAAGTAGATACTATCAAGGCTGTTGAGGAAAAAATCGAGGTTGGTGAATCCAAATCAATTGTTGACTTTGCTTTTTATGCAGGAATGATGAATGCTCAGAACTTCTCAAACATTCCTTCATTAGTTGAGAAAGGAGTCGCAGCGTTCAAAGCCTTCACCTGTGAACCTTACGAAGCAAATACCGGTGTAATCACAAAATGTCTTAGTGAGGTCTCGGAGGTTGGTGGGCATGTCACTATCCATTCAGAAGACCAAGGAATACTTGACGAGTTCAAGAAAGAAATGGAAGGTGAGTGGGACGCCCCTATTAGTCACTCTTTGGCTCGACCAAATATTGCTGAACAGCTTGCTATCCGACAAAACATGTCTATTGCATCCCAAACAGGAGGACACTTGCACATTGCCCATGTCACAACTCGAGAGGGTATAACTGAGATTGAACGTGGTAAACTTCGAGGAGTTATGGTAACAACTGAAGTCTGTCCCCATCATCTTGCATTCTTTAGAGATGAGATGAATCGCTTGGGTCCCAAGAGTAAGATGAATCCCCCATTGAGGTCTAAAGAGGATCGAGCAGCACTATGGTCAGCTCTCTTGCGTGGAATGATTGACATTACAGTTAGTGATCATGCTCCATGTCCTATTGAGAAAAAGGATGCTGGAAGAGATGATATTCGAGAAGCATGGTCTGGAGTAGACGGAATTCAGATGATACTCAGAGTACTTCTCTCTGAGGGAATCAATAAGGGTAGACTATCATTCCCAAGACTACTACGTGTGAGTTCTAGAAATCCTGCACGTATATTCGGTCTTTATCCAAAGAAGGGTGTGATCAGGATAGGGTCTGATGCGGACTTTGTTATTATTGATCATACAAAGGAAGAGAAGATAGCACCTGATATGATGTTTTCCAAGTGTGAGTGGACTCTCTATGATGGAATGACAATGAAAGGTACTCCTCAGATGACCTTTGTCCGTGGGCTGAAAGTTTACGAAGATGGTAAGATATTGGCTAAACCCGGACACGGAAAATTCCAGGCAATGGGAAGTGGAAACAAACTATTTGGAGATTGAAAAATGACAGAACTCAAATTTGTATTCGGAGACCCTGATATTTGCTCAGGTTGCATGGTCTGTGTCAATGTGTGTAGTATGTTCTATTCCAAAGTTATTGGTCCCACACGATCAAGAGTACGAGTAGTTAGACTTGAACCAGCTCTTGATTTCGCATTGTTCTGCCGAAACTGTGAGGATGCGCCGTGTATCGAAGCATGTCCAGAGGGCGCACTGAGCCGGACCTCAAAGGGAATAGTGATTGTAAATAATAAGAAGTGCAATGGTACTGGGGCATGTGTAGAAGCTTGTCCGTATAATGCAATACACATCCATCCTGATACTGGGAAAGCTATCAAGTGTATTCAGTGCGGGCAGTGTATAGACCGTTGTCCGGCAGATGCAATCTTCATGACCACTACCGCAGAGCTAGCAGAGCGTGATAAAGATGGAAGAATGATGGCGCTCCATGAGAAGCACAAAAAGGAGCTTTATCCTAAGGAGGCGAAGAACTGATGTTTGGTGTAGGTGGCGAAATACTCTGGGTCGATATGACGAAAGGGAAAATCGAGAAAGTACCCATTGATGAAGAATTAGTGAACAAATACCTTCTTGGTGCTGGATACCTCTCAAAGATCCTCTATGATATGATTCCTGCAGGAACTGATCCTCTGGGCAAGAAAAACATCCTTGGAATTGCAACAGGTCTACTCACAGGATCAATGTTCCCTCAAGCTTCAAGACACGTTGTAGCTGCGCTTTCTCCTCTCACAGATGTCTGGGGTGAGAGTCATGCGGCGGGTTTCTTTGGAGCTGAACTGAAGTTTGCAGGATATGATGCTATTATGTTCACAGGGGCATCATCAGATCCTCTCTATCTGAACATAGAGGATTCCAAAGTTGAACTCCTCGATGCTTCACACTTGTGGGGTAAGGATGTCTTTGAGACCGATGATATTTTGCGTAAGGATCACGATAGGCAATTCAGAACTCTTTCAATTGGACAGGCTGGAGAGAATCTCGTCCGTTTTTCCGCCATTATGAATGATCGCGACCGAGCATCTGCACGATCCGGTCTAGGAGCAGTCATGGGCTCAAAGAAAATAAAGGCGGTTTCAGTCAAGGGAACAGGTAAGTTAGAAGTTGCAGACCCAAAGAACTACCTCAAACAGATGGATATTTTCTACGAGCGAATGATGGCTAATCCCTTCACGCCTGGTCGGGTGAAATATGGTACAACAAGTCTTGTTGAAATGATGCAGCACATTGGAAGACTTCCTAGCTACAATATGAAGCAGGGTGTGTTTGATGGATATGAGAAGATCAGTGGTGAAGCTATCAATGAAAAGTATCTGGTAAAAGCCCGTGCAGACTTCTCCTGCCTACAGCGGTGTGGCAGATACACAGCTGTCAGAAAAGGACCGTATGCTTTCGAGGGTGGCTCACCCGAGTTTGAAACTCAATCCTCTATGGGGTCTCGATGTGGAAATGATAATCTTGAATCCATTCTCTTTGGTCATCATCTGGCTAATCAATACGGAATGGATACAATCTCTTTGGGTGGCACAATTTCATGGGCTATGGAAGCATGGGATGAAGGTCTCCTTACAGCTGAAGACACTGGTGGCATAGACCTGAGCTGGGGGAATGCTGAAACAATCATCAAACTGACAAAGATGATTGCATTACGGGAAGGATTCGGAGATGTCTTAGCTGATGGAAGTGCAGCAGCTGCAGAGCGAATAGGTCGTGGTACAGAAAAATTCGTTATGACTGTGAAGAAGCAAGAAATAGCAGGTCAAGAACCTAGAGCACAGAAGTCCATGGGTCTGGCAGCAGTGACCGCAGCTCGGGGTGCAGACCATCTCTACGCGTTCCCAGTCCTTGACGAAGCAGGGTTTGACAAAGAAATCAAGGAAAGATTCGGTGAGCAATACCTGCCTGAGATGGCTGATAGACTAAATCCCAAGTACAAGGGTATTATGGTCAAAGAATGTGAGGATTTTATGGTCATGGTTGAGAGTGTAGGTCTCTGCAAATATGGAACACAGATTCCGCCTGAGTTTTACTATGATGATATTGCACTTACTTTAAAGATACATAATGGATTGAACTTTACTGGAAACCAACTGCAAGAGATTGGTGAGCGTATCGTGAATCTCAATCGTCTGTTCAACGCTCGATTTGGAGTCACTAGGAAAGATGATTGTCTTCCTGACCGTCTAACCAAAGAAAAGGCACCTCTAGGTCCATCTGCAGGAGAGGTTGTAGAACTTGACCAGATGCTCACTGAATACTATGATGTGAGAGGATGGGACCAAGAAACTGGATTACCTCTGAAGGAAACTCTTGAACGACTTGGATTGGATTATGAATAGAGCTTAACCTACTCCCATTCATCCATATCTGGAGTCTTGACCTCTAGGTCTTCAACAGCGAAGTCAAGTTGGTTCTTATCACAGAAGTTGATAATCTTGACCATTAAGCGAAGGTCCAAAGAGTAGACCAGTTGACCGGTTGCTGCAGAGCATCGAACCTCAAGGGTCTTATCTTTCTCACTTAGAATCTCTGCTTCAAATTCGTTTCCAAGGACCTCTTGTCCAATTTTCAAGACCGCAGCTCGTAATTCTGCTGCTTGCATATTGAACTGGTATCCAAAACGCGGCGAGAATGTGTAAATCCTGCGGCTGTAGACCTCACTCATCATTCAGTCCTCTAATCACAAGATGCACACACATTCGTTATTGTGTCCTTTATGCCGTCTACCTTACGGAGTTCGTTGACGACAAAGGAGCTCAAAGCTTCTGGAGTTTTAAAGGCACATTTGATAAGAAGATCATACGCTCCGTAGATAAGATAAGCCTCTTCGACTTCATCCAGAGCCCGAATCTCTTCCACTATATTTCGCGACTTCGTCGACTCTACCTTGGCCATGATGAACGCAACTATCAATGACATCCCACCATTGGTTCTGGTCTTATTCTCTGCTAACTGTTTCATAAATGTTCCCTAAGCTACCACATTTTCGCAGTGTTGCCAACCGCTCCATCAAATTTGAACGGGAACCTTAATAGCATCGAATTCATCGACTCCAACTTATCAACTGAGGTCTGTGTTTGTCCACAACAGGTTCTAAATCCAAAGCCGCGGGAAAGACGAAGCCGAAGGCAAAGGGTAAGAAAGACCCCTTTGAACCCCGTATTCTGGCGTTCTGTTGCAATTGGTGTAGTTACGCTGGGGCTGATTTAGCTGGTACCAGTAGAATGACTATGCCACCAAACCTCAGAGTCATTAGAGTCAACTGCACCGGACGTATTGATCCTCTATTTATTCTGCAGGCCTTGGAAGCAGGTGCAGATGGTGTCCTAGTCAGCGGATGTCATGAAGGCGATTGCCACTATGTGACTGGTAATATATTTTCCAAGAAGCGATTTATGTTCTTCAAAAAGATTCTAGCTGAATTCGGATTGGGAGATCGTATAGACTTCGTTCATGTGTCGGCAGCAGAAGGTGAAAAGTGGGCGTCAATAAATAAGGAATTTGTAGAGAGAATCAAGAAATTAGGTCCCACACCAGTGAAAAATGTCAAAGATCTCACTGACATCTCTATAGATGATGACCACACACGAAAGGGTCGTATTCATGAGATACTGGTTTCGCTTAGTAATAAAATGGGATATGAACCAAAGAAGCCACTGCATTTCGACCCCGAAGAGGTTGTTGAGGGGTATGGATTCCCAAAGAGAGACCCTGACAAGTGTATTGGTTGTTATGCATGTTATAACGTCTGCCCAGAGGATGCTATTAAGATTGAAGATATTCAGAATAAGCGAAGATATGGAACCTTGCATGCTCAATGCCTTGTCTGTAAAGAATGTGAAAAGGTCTGCCCACAAGAAGCAATAGTGATTGCTCCAGGCTTTGAACTTCTGTCATTTCTATTGAACGAACCCCTATGGGAGTTCGATATTCCCATGCAGAAATGTTCTGAGTGTGGTGAATACTTCAATCCAAAGCCATTCTGTGATAATCTTGAGAAAAAGATCTCGGAGATGAAAGCAGAAAAAACTCTTGAAGAACTCAATCTTCCATTCAAACCCTACACGACCTGTTCAACATGCAAGAGAAAGAAGCTCGCACAAGTTGTTGCAGAGGTAGCACATCCAGCATTGAAACTAATGAAATGAGGGAGAAAAATGTCAAAAAATGTCTTCTTGATTATGAATCGTTGCTTGGGGTGTGAAGAGTGTGTTGAGGCCTGTAAGAGAGAGAATGGTACGTCACTATGTTTTGTAGATAGTTATCTTGGAGTTCCTGTTCCGTTTCGATGTGCACATTGTGAGGATCCACCCTGCCAGAAAGTCTGTCCATCTGAGGCTATTGAGATTAAGGATGATATCGTAGTGATTGATGCAGAGAAATGCATTGGATGTCGCGCCTGTGAATACATATGCCCATGGGGTGTACCTATCTATAGGGAAGACCTTCGTACGGTTGTCAAGTGTGATATGTGTCTGTCTAGACAGAAGCTCGGTAAGGTTCCTGCATGTGTTGAAACTTGTCCCACGCAGGCACTTGTCTTTGGAAGTCGCGAGGAATTCTCCGAGGATTATCATGAAACAACAGAAAAACGGATTGAGAAGGCCGGAGGACATGTTAGTAAAATCGTCTTACCACAGGAGGGCTAGAAGTGGTCTGCGCCGTTGAAGCTGTTCCATACGAGAAAATCAAGGCACAGTTCCAGAAAGGAGATAGGATTTCTATTGTTTCCTGTAACACCTGCACACGATCCCAGGATGCCGGAGGAGCCAAGTTAATGGAGGAAATTGCTGGTCTCCTCGTGAAAGAAGTTGGCATCGATGTTGTAGAAGAGATTGTACTAACAACAGGATGCAATGCAGACTATTATGACCATGCCAATCCTACTGATCAGGTCGATAAGATTCTCTGCCTAGGTTGTTGGGCCGGGTGGACTGTTATCAAGAAAAAGTTCCCGAATATTCCAGTAGTTGCAGGGGTTAAGACCGTGGGGATACCTGCTCATTCGGATATGCTAAAGGTTGTCGCTCCAGAGGGGGCCGAACTATGATAGTTGTGCTACGTAGTTTGGAGTACGAACAACTCAAGGAACATATCGTCGAAGATGACCGGATAATTCTGTGGTCATGTAACGACTGTACAAAATACTCCAATCTTGGTGGTCGCGAGAATCTCGAAGCTCTGGCTAAAGCACTTGAGAAAGACGGATACAACGTAGTTCATCAAGAGATAATTGGAGTGGGTTGCCAACCACCACTCATCCGCCTTCGTTCCAAACACCCTTCTACTAAGGAAATCTTTGCAGAGGCTACAGTCCTCATTGTATTAGCCTGTACAGATGGATTCCTTAAGACCAAGCGGGTCTTCAAGAAGCTGAAGGTCATTCAAGTTGGAGAGAGTGTAGGTCTTGGAGTGTATTCAAAGGCTGAGGGAATGAAACTGGTCATTCCACTTGAAGAAACTGGACTACCACCCTCGATAGAGGGATACACACTGGAAGAAGCAGCTGAAAAACTAGGGAAGAAAGCAGGACCGATTGTTTAGACCTTCATCGTAGATCTTTGAGGATAAGGCTCATGTTGAAACTACCAGATCTCATGATAAAATAAGCACGAGTCACTTCTATCAATGGAATTTCAAACTATACCTGGTTCCAGTTACATCAATGTTCTCCACATTTTCAGAAACAACAAGATGAATCCCACGAAGTGATGCAATACCCCGAATAAGAATTACACCAAGACCGGCCAAAGGCTGGTCTGGTTTTGAAAGGGCATCAGGTGAATTCAAGAAATTCTTGATATGCTCTGGTAATCCATTACCTCTATCAGTGATTTCTAATTCAATTCCTCTATTATTATCAGAACTCTTTCCTTGAATAGACAGAGCGGGACTACCATGTTTGAATGCATTGTCAAAGATATTCCAAAGGAGTTCATCAATCAATCTCGAATTTTCCACCATCATATCAACTGGTAACTGGATTTGAATCTGTTCAGTTGTAAGGTGGTACTCCATAATAACTCGGTCCTTTGCTTTATTCACAACCGATGATAATGGAATCTTCTCGTAAGTGTTGCTTTCTTGGTTGAGAGATACTGAGATATCCCGCATCTCATCCACAAAATGTCCTGCATCTGCCAGTACTTTTGTTGCAATGGATATCCAGTGGCTTTCCATGACGTCATTAATTTCAGTCAGTTCTAAAGCATGATGAGCGGTCTGGATATAGTTTCGGATATCATGCTGAATTAAACCTGAGAGAATCTGTGAAACATTATACTGTGTTTCAAGATTATTAGTTACAGTTCTTGTAAACAGGGTAAGCATTGAAGACGCTGTAACAATGACACCCATCGATTGCATAAGAATAAACCATAGATACAATTCAGGAAAGAGTATTGTTAGAGGAAAAATCAACCAAGATACAGCTATTGAAACCAAACCACTAAACAGCCACCATTTTGATGAATCCCCTATATTTTCCAAACCAATAACGCTCTTTGAAGCGAGAATACAGACAGAAGCGATATGAAATCCAAGAGGGATGAAAATATACTGAAATTGAATTTGAAAGATTAGGCCAAGTATCAGATAACAGGTTAAGAGAATACTTCCAATCCCATAAGTATGATATCGGATTTTTGTATTCCCAGATAAACGTGTTCCATCCAGTATAAGGGTAGAGCCAATAAACATTCCAATGACTGCAATCAAATCTTGGGGAGCAAGTACAGTTTCAGATAGAAATCCTCCTTGTAGAGCACCAACACTATAGATCAACAAACCTATTGCCCAGAGTCTGAATGATTGCCTTTTGGAATACTTAATCAGCCCCCATGCTATGGTTCCGTAAAATGTGATGAATGTGAAGACGAGGATTATGTCAAATACACCATCTATTGATTGCATTACATTAGCTCCGTTTAACTATTAATTCTGGATAAAAATTCCAATATACTACTAATATATGTTACTATATTATAATATTTAATAATTTCCATACTAGCATTTCTGTCTATTTTTACTTGTATCTCTTACAATATTGTAATCCCACAAAGGTTCGCTTTCATTCTAGGAACAGAGATACTCTACCTGGTAACGCAAATCTTGCCTTGTTCTGTGGGTCATAGTCTGGTTTCTCTGAACTGTGAATGACCACCTCAAGCTTAAACTCATTACCTATGTGCTCGGCTGAGTCTTTCAATGCAGCCATCTCCTCTTTTGAGTTGACAGAGTGATCCCATAGACCATTTTCCTTTGCGATTCTATCAACAATACTCTTGACGGCCTTCCCGTGTTTCCTGAAATCTTCATTTGCCATCAGGTGTTTCATGATATCGCCAATAACTGTTGGTAGATTGGCTTCACGTATGCTATTCATTGCTTTGAACATCCATTCAGGAGCGACATATACGTGGACTTTCTTAGCATCCTTACCTTTCAGTAATTTCTTAATCTCGCGGATATCTCGAATTGTTGACTCAACAACCTCGTGTGCATTCTCAACATTTCTATCAATCAACTTCTTGTTGGGTTTGGGCCATGCACTAAGTGAAACATAATCATCATGCCCCATCTTGGACCACAATTCCTCACAGATATGAGGAGTCATAGGAGCTGCTAGACGAACCCACTTATCACAGACATAGG
This sequence comes from Candidatus Thorarchaeota archaeon, assembly GCA_018238825.1. Lineage (GTDB taxonomy): Archaea > Asgardarchaeota > Thorarchaeia > Thorarchaeales > Thorarchaeaceae > SMTZ1-45. Next base: position 15,268 of record JABCSP010000021.1, read on the forward strand.
CCATTGTTGCTTCTCGTTCCTCTTTTGGAACACACACTCTGTTCAGATAGTGATTGATGGCACGAATCATCTCTGATGAAACATGAATGGCATACTCCCTCAATCTGAAATTGTCAATCATATCAGTACAATCTTGAATTAGTGAGTTGACACGTGACAACATCCATCTTGTTACCATTGTTGGATTGTCTTTCTTTGTATAAGCCCGAGGTGCCTTCTTGGCATACTTTGTTGTAATCTGGATGAACTGACGCATTCTATTTCTCATAGAAGGAACATCTTTTTCCCGCCAATCCATTAGAGTGCCAGGCTCAGCAGCTGATATCGCATAGATTCTGAAAACGTCCGCACCATATTTCTTGGGTATTTCCACCAGGGGGATAACATTCCCCTTACTCTTACTCATCTTTTTGCCTTCCATGTTCATGTGTTCACTCAGGCTGATGAGCTGTATCCAGTGCTTCTCTGGGAATATGGCTACATGATGGAATATTGCGAAACTCAAGTGATTTGAGATATGAGAAGGTGCAGTATGACGTTGATCATTTGGATACCAATACATGAACTCATTTTGCATCTTCTTCAATAGGTCTGCATCAATCTCGGTAATCTTGCTCACTT
>JABCSP010000022.1 GCA_018238825.1 Candidatus Thorarchaeota archaeon
AAATAAGGGATTTAGCTACTTGTATATAAATTCAACCATTCATTTGATTTTATCTATATTTTATGCGTTCTTTCTATTTGCTACTGAAAGTATGCAGGTCGTGCGCAAATTTTCATGAGGGCACTTGACCTTCCATCAATTTCTTTGATTTTCAGAATACTAGCTTGTTCTCTGGTGTTTTTATCGAAAATGATGAGAGTGCCAAAATGAGCTCCTACATATATAAAATTGCTATCTGCATGAATTGATTCCAAAGCTCCTCCCTGAGCATCCATGATAATTTCAGGCATTATATCTGATTCAATGTTCCACATCCGAATTTCGCCATTCCATCCAGCAGAGTACACAATATTCTCCTGAATGCACAGATCTTTTGTCATCCCTTCAGGATTCTGCAACACAACTACTTTCTCAAGTGCAAGTGTGTCAGGATTCCATGAATAAACTGGTATGTACCTATCAACTGAGTAGCAGATGTACTTTGGTGACATTGTCAAGGCTCTTGGGAAATTTGCTAGATCATAATCATCAATCACTTGGATATTCTTCTCGCCTTTATTTACAACTGAAAAATCAAATTCAGTTGTCACGAAAATTGCATCGTCATTGATAGCTATTCCAGTTATAGGACTGCTATATTCACCAATCTCATCTATCTTCTTGAATTTGTTTTTTTCATCCCAAATCTCGATAAAACCTGATTTGCTTCCCGTATAGAGATATTGATTGTCAAATGCTAATCCTCTAACTTTTTCCGATCTCCCCCCGTGAATGTCGAGCTTCTTCTTACGCTTCAAGTCATGCTTTTTACCTTTCCAGACATTAACAGAATTATCGTCTGTGCCAGTAGCTATGAATGAGTCGCCGACTGCCATGCTTTCAATGATGTATTCCGAATTATTGGAAAATGGTGCCATTGGAGTTATCCATTGTGTCCCTCCAAGCTCTTCCAACTGATAACGAAATATTCGACCACTCCTGCATCCACATAGTATGTCTACAATATACGAACTCCTGGATAGGAACTTACCGTAAGCATATTTCTGTCCTTTCACACTAAACAAGATTGGGCTCGTAGGGGTGTGGCAACAAGAAATAATATCCCCACATATGCAAGAGAATTAGTGATATAGATGAATATTTGTTAGATAAGAGAGCGACTATTTGAACAAGTGAGGCGAAACATCATTGTATATTTTCTTCTTTGAATGCGGCAGGTGTCGGTATCAATTTGTACTGAACGAAGGCGGGGATGGATGGGTCGATTCACAGGGACAATTTGGGTATGCTCTCCATCCAGACTGGGAACCAATTGGCGAACCACATGGTCATCCTGAGCCGGTCTACTACTATAATGGTATCTGTATAGATTGCAATCGAATCTATACCCTCATTCATTCCATTGATGATGTCAATATTCCATTGGAGCACGAACCCGTTTCAAGTGACGGAAAGTGTTATGAAACTGTTTATGTTATGCCTACCCTTGCACCTGAATTCAGGGCTCATGATGAGTACCGCGAATATAATTACGCTCATCTTCAGACACTCTGCCCTATTTGTGATCAAAGGTTGATTTCTGGTAGTGAATTGCTGCCAAGAGTTACTTATCGAGAGAAAGCTCGAAAGTTTGGGTTAACTCCCATGCCAGAAGGCCAAGACTGCGAAGTCTGTCCAAAATGCAAGAAGCACAGTCTTGAATTCCGTCAGTTGTGGGTTTCTTAGTTGTGATACTTAGTTATAGCAAGTACTATTTTGATGTCAGCCGGTCATTGGCTGGATCAAGACCATGAAATATCACTGAAATTGGAAGAGTTGGGAATACGCCAAATGTATATCTAAGGAAGATTCGTAGGTCAGGATATCAATTTACCATTTAGGAGTGGTTTGATATTAGAAGATGTGACAAGTGTGGAAAAGCAAATGATGTGATGCGAAAGTACTGCGCTGGCTGCGGAACCTCTCTCCTAAAGACGGAAGAGGCCCCAATACCAGAACCTGTTGAGGAGCCAGAGGAACTAGATGACGAACCAATTGCTGGAGCACCCAGCTTATCCGAGGACGAACGACACGTTCTTCCTAGCAAGGTTGCTTCTAAACAGGCCGAACTAGAAAGTGATGAACCCGAAACCTCCGTCGAGACTGAGGAAACCCCCCTCTTTGGAGAGGTGAGCATTCAATCAGAAGAAGAAGTGGAGGGTCCTAAGTCTGAACCTATGAGCGAAGCGGAGGGTAGGGAAGTAGTCAAAGACATTCTAGAGAAAGTCAGATCTGCAGAGGCTCGTACTAGCGGGGAAGAGGACACTGAACCATCGGACGCAGCTCTAGAACCTCCACCAGCGGAACCCTTGGAGACCGATGAACCATTAGTTGAACTTGAAGTAGAAGAACCATCTGTAGAAGGACTTGAACCCCCAGAACCAGAGGTTATTACATACGAAGAGCCGTCTGAAGTAGCTTCAACATCACCGTTGGCTGAAAATGCTAAAGTGTCATCTCAATCAGTTGAAACGACTGAAGTGCCTGTAAGAGATGAGAAGATTAGGGAGTTAGAATCAGACATCAAGACTTTCAACATTGAACGTGAACAGCTCAAGTCGGAATTTGACAAGCTACAATCTCGTCTCGATGAAGAAGTTGAACGATGCCTTGTCGTTTCTGAAACTAAACGCACCCTCGCCGAGAGCGTAGAACGTGAATTGAATCTTGCTAAGAAAGAGTATAACGAAGCTAACAAGGAGTACAAGAACGCAGAAAATCGCAGGAAGAAAGAATTGTCGAACACCGAGAAACGGATTCGTGATGTGGAGAAACGAATCAAGAAGGCTGAGGAATCTAAAGACAAGCGGATTCGGGAACTTGAGAAGGAGCAGCGAAAACGCGAGGAAGAAGCAGAGAAAGACTAGGAGCGCCCTGTTACCATTCAGTCAACCAACATGAGAGGAAACCTTGGTGTTTCCTCGTTTCTATTTTATTATCTATAATCTTCTTTTTCGCTTTTTAATCTTGTAACCACGCCTGTCGAGCATCATCCCGGTTCTAGATGCTGAGAACCTATGTTCTTCATCATCCGTTACGAACGCAAGACCTGCCTTGGCTTCAGCGAGAATCTTCCCTTTGGGGTCGTAATGGCCTCTTCTACGCATGCTGAGTGCAAAGTACAGCAATACTGCAACAGTCACAACCAATGCTACAATTACGAAAATTGCTAACTCAAACATTCAAACCACTATTTACTATTACTAATGAAAGAAGATAATTATTCTGTATCGCAAGAATAGATGTCTCTTGAAGAAGAAAGCTTAGAAGAATAGACATAGACAGAGTTATTCGGAATCGGCTCATGATCTAACGTGATAATAATGGCTGACGAAGTGTTTTACCAAATTCTCTTTGTGGTTCTCTATGCAATGTTCTTGGGCGTTAGAGGCTATTATCGATTTGTAAAACCAAAACGTGCTGAACCAGAAACAGGAGTTGAAGAAAGAAAGGCATTTGGAATTGCTGAAGCAGTCATCAGTATTGCCATTCTTGGATACTTCGGGTCGATAATATTGTACATGCTTAATCTATCTTGGTTTGCATGGTCCCAAATACCTGCTTACCCCGAATTTGTACGCTGGGTTGGGGTTGTGCTAGTCCTTCCAAATATACCTCTTCTTGGGTGGATTCATCAAACCCTTGATAGACAATATTCACCCTGTCTGCAGATTAAAGAAAGTCATTCATTAATTTCGGATGGACCTTACGCAAGAGTACGTCACCCGATGTATACTGTGTTTATTGCTTTCTCATTTGGGATGTCCTTGCTCACCGCGAACTTTCTGATCATTGGATTTGCAATACTGCTCATGATTCCATTTCCTTTTGTGGTGCGAAAGGAAGAGCAGATGATGCTAGAAACATTCGGTGAAGAGTACCACGAGTATATGGAACGAACGGGCCGATTCATTCCACACATACGGAAAGAATGAGGTCAACCAAAACACCTTCGAGTTTATATGTCAAGAGTGATGTACTTGCCTCTGAAAGAACAAGGAGCTGCGATTGATGCTTGACCATAAAGAGATTGCACAGAAAGTGGTGGCCATGGCACCTGACGATATCCATCTCATAGTCATATTTGGATCTAGAGCGCGTGGAGATCATTCCAAACATAGTGACCTAGATATTGCTGTTAGTACATCATTTCAGGATAAAGAACAACGTTTCAAGCTACGACTTCAAGTCATCTCTCTACTCGAAGGACCAAATCAACCTGTAGATGTGGTTCTCCTTGAGGATTGCAACTGGACCCTGCGCCACCGAATTGCAAGGGATGGAGTAGTTCTCTTTCAGAAGAATGAGGATTCATGGGCTAATTTCATCGAAGAAGTGCTCATCTATTATCCTGATTACAGATACTTCGAGCAGAAGTTTCTCAAAGATACTCTTGGAGGTAGTTGATGTGGGACTTGATTCAAGAGTCAAATATCGCCAATCATAATTTAACAGCTCATCAATGCTAATCTCTTTTGAATCCCTAAAGACCACTTTTTGAACCCCTTGAAAGTTAACTGGATTCTTAGTTTGTACGACTCCACGTATTTTCTCATAGTGTTTTACAGAGTTGAGCAAGGGAAATGAACAGACACACGATGGATACTACAAGTCCTATTAGAGCATTCGTTGGAGAATATACCCATGTACCCATGCTATTTATCATCTCTTGCAATGTGAAGAACATAAAGCACGCTACAACGGATCCAAGTAAAGCTAATAGAGCTCCAGTTTTTCTTAATTTTATTGGTGAGGTGAAAATGAAACAAGCCCCTCCAAGGATTAGGAATGGACCACACATTGAGGATAGATCTCCAAATATGTTAGGTTTTAGCAGGAGCTCAGATAGAATCCACAGTCCAAATGCAATGAATAGAAGCATGTAGATAATATCCTTGGGATTTCTTGTAATGGCGAATTTCTTTTCATCGGAACCTGTATCCGTGATGACAGTATCTTCATTGTTTTCCAAGTTTATATTCTTGAACTGAAATGGAATTTCTGACATTTTTATTACGCAACCTTCATCAATTTAGCTAGATAATTGAAACTAGCAATAATCATTGACACGGAAGAAAAGGAAAAGTATTAGCTAAATCAGGATGATCATAAACTCGTCAGGTCGATTTATATTTCCGTTTCCAGTGTGATGGAATGCACCTGCTCAAACATTGATTAGCGATGGGGCACTAGTGAACGGATAACTATGACATTCAATATAGTCCATGTAATTCACATGCAGTTACAGGTTTCATATCCTGTACAAATAATGTCGATACTTAGTACATTTACTACTATAGTGATAGTCATCCTTGTCATTTACATAATTCGAAGAGATAAAACTCATTCTGGCAATCCTAATACGTTGGTAAGGATACCCATCGACTTCGAAGAACTCTTTCTATTAATCAAAGATTGGGAATTTGAGAAATACAAAACCCTACTTTCCAATTTTCTATTGACTGATGAATATACAATACTCAATCTGCTTGTGACTAGCTTGCAGGAAGACGACCTTTCCATAGTAGATGAGGGGGAAGAACTTAGAATCTCAGGAGATGGTGGTTGGAGAAACAAGCATCAGATCTCATCAGCCACAGGACTGTCTTCTAGAAAAATATACGACAAGAATGGGATTATTGAACGACTTACAAACTTGGGTCTCTTAGAAATACGAGATGCTCCCACAGAATGGGGTCGCCAGACAAATCAATATCGTGCTAATACGAATCATGCATTGATCAAATCGATGTTGGGTGCGCTACTGAGGCCGCAGACTTAGTCCAATAGAATCAATATCAATACGATAGTGATGCTTTTGTTTTCCCCAGTTAGATTGTGATGGACGTTTTTCTATTACACCCACTTCGATGAGTCTTTCTAATACACCCCATTCTTTGTAGATCTGTTTTTGTGAAACTCCGCTCATCAAGTGAATATTGTACTTATTTCTCCACCCCAACTCTTCCTTATTGATTCCAGCTGCAGCATGCTTTTGCAGATCTTGGAACACAGCAAGTATGAGTGTGGTTATTATTGCATTGCAGATTTGAGTTGAATCAGCAAGACTACTCTCTTGTGATAATAGGGATTCAGAAACCAACATAGATTCGCTATTAACCATCTCTTGAGCATCAGAGTAATTCATTGATTTGACCTACCTACGGCTGACTGAGTATGCTTTGATCTTTCTTCTAAGGGGGTTCTTTTTAGAAAGGGAGCCCTCCCCCTCCAAGTTTGAAACCCTTGGTTCTGTAGTATAGTGGAAAAAAGGATAGGTCTTTTTCTCCACTATTTCAAGACAATTTGAGTGCTTTTCTCGCGTCATTAAGAGTTATGGGGGTCGCGTTATAGTTTTAAGGCGTGGAGAAAAGGTGTATTATCCTTAAGAAAGCGTTATCTTTTTCTAACCCTTTTCTTATTCGAAGGGTATAGTTGATGTGCTTGAAATTCAGCCAACGTCAGTATCTGGCAATGACACTCACTGTAGTTATCTTGCTAGTGCCAAGTCCGTCGATTACAAGCTCGCAACCTAATTCTTTGAACTCTAACAACATCTCCAAACATTCCCAAATAGTAGTATCCAGTCAGGTGATTGAAGGTGATACTTTACTTGTAAGTGAGTGGATTATTGTAGAAGCAGGTATGGAACTCATAATCGATAATTCAACAGTAGTATTCATTCAGGATGAGATTGCGATTGTAGTACAGGATGGAGGGATTCTCTCGATTCAAGATTCTATGCTCTATTCGTATCCAAGTTGCTCATGGTGGATATCTGCAGAAAATGGGGCAGAGTTGACAATAGAGCAGAGTACACTAACTGGCTCCGGAACAAACACTCACGGTGGAATCAATGTGGGATGTGACAATGCAGTAATTGATGGTTGTTATATCTCGGATTTTGGTGGGGACGGAATCAATATTGGTGACTGTACCGGTGTTCGAGTCGAGAACAATGTTGTGACGTTATGCACAAATGAGGGAATAGATTTTGCAAGAACTTCAGACTTGATTATTTCAGGGAACCAGGTTTCAGACTGTGGTTATTGTGGAATCTATGGCACTGGATCAACAGATGTTATCGTAAGAGAAAATAATGTATCTGCGACTACATATTCTGGGATATGTTTAGACAGAGTAACAAAGTCTGAGATTTGTTCCAACATCCTCTCAGAAACATGGGTAGATGCAATTTCTATTGAGTATTGCGACAGTATCGAAGTGAGCAACAATACAGTTCTCTCAAGTTATAGCTGCGGAGTTCTCTCAATATGGTCTACTAATCTCCTCTTGAAAAATAATGATATTAGAGAAACAGTGTATGATGGAATCAATCTATTAACTCATAGTCAGAACATATCTATAATCGGTAATCAGTTTCACGACATCTACTCATGTGCAATTGTATCCGATTTGAGTAGCAATGTCTTTGTTTATGGAAACCTTATGAATGGAGTTCGGTATAATGGGCTTCACGGTGTAGGAGATTCAGAGAATATTACTGCTATAATGAACACAATGTTGGACTGTGGAATCGGATTCAATTTTATAGACGCCAAGAACATCCAAGTCGCAGGTAACTGGGTCAACGATTCAAAAAACCATGATATCAAAGTCAATAATTGCTGGGAGGGACTTGTCTACATGAACGCCTTCTTTAGTTCCGATATTGACATAGGACACGCCACTACAAATCTTTTTGATTGGGACAATCAAACAGTGGGTAACTATTGGATAGACTATGATGGTGAAGACGAGGATCAAAATGGAATAGGAGATAGCCCCTACGAAGTAAGTTATGGATATCAAGATAATTATCCATTAATGAGTGTAGACCCAATACATGATTTCCGCTCAAGTTTCAACATCTCAGCATACTTCTGGAAAGCAGATGAAAACACCAATGAAACTGTGACAAATACTGGCATTGTCGACACTCAAATAGAAACTCTCTTAGTTTTCAATGCTTCAATACAGATGTTCTGTGTAGGAGTCCTACTGATAATCCTCAAGCGTAGATATGCTTCGTAAGTATCAAAGTTATCTTTTCTACTAAGAATAATGGGATGAAAGGAAAAAAGAAGGTTTATGCTTTTCTTCCATAGTTGAATTCCAGTATCTTCTAATTGAATCCTTTTAGAGGGAACGGAGGATTTACATTTGTATAAGCGAAAAGTAGTCTTTTCATTTCTAGTGTTTATATTGATTGTATCATTTTTCATGATAAGCAGTTGTCTAGTTACCGAACACGGAACTGAAAAAACAGTAAACGAAACTAAATCAACCTCAATTGAAAATCCTAGTCCAATTGGTTCGATGAATCCTTCAACAAGTGATTCTTGGGCCTACAATGAATATACTGTGGGTATTGAAGGAATCTATGATACATTCAATTATTTCAATCTCTCAAAATATGGAGGCGGATGGCAATATGAAGTAACAAGAGATTGGACTGATGCCGCTTTTACAAATGGCAAGTTTATCGGACAAGATGCAGAATGTATAGTTGGTCTGCTAAGCGCATATAATCTGACTGGAAATATAAAATATCTCAGGTATGCTGAGGACATCTGGAATTGGGATCAAAGGTTCTTCTTTGATGATGTTTATGGAGGATATTATGTACGACTAAATCAAGACAATTCTATCGCAATTGGCGACAAGGGCATGTTCGAGCATGGATGGTTTGGACTGGCAACGACACAATTGTATATTGCTACTGGTAATTCAACCTACCTAGATCAAATTGCGTATATCTATACTTTCGTCACAAGCAATTTCTACGATGTTGGTGATGGTAGTTATTATAGTGCATTGAGTAGAGATCTTGGGATATTAGTATCAGATGTTGACACAAATTGGTGTGCCCCATATCCTAGATTCTTAATGGCGGCGTATAGTGCCACGGGGAACTCAACCTATGGTGATAAGGCAATCGAACTAGTTGATAATCTAATGAATTATGCTTATGATTCGCAATATGGGTGGATTGTGAATCGTGTATCTTCAGATTGGTCTTCATTTTCAAATACCGCTAAGGGCTGGTATGATGCTCTCCAGATATTTATTGATGCGTATCGGATATTTGGTAATACTGCATATTTGACCTTCGCACAAACATGTTTTGATGACATTCAACATGCAAACTCAACTGTTGGATATCTAATGGAGATGAACCGCGATTGGACATCAAGTGTGAATAACGAGCTACTAGGTGAAGAGGATCCCGGCGTTGCTATTGCATATCTTAGAATTGCGAATGCACTACAAAACACTACTATCATGCAAGAAGCATACAGATACAAAGATGCAATCTATACAGGACTTTATGATTCGACATACGGCGGAATATACAGACGAATCTACTCAAGTGGCAGTCAGAGTACTTGGAAACAATGGTGCGGAGCTGGACGTGTCATGGAAATGCTTGCAGAATTTGCTATTTCTCATGATTCCCAAACATCATCACCTAACAAGGCACTCTATTTCGATGGTTCTGATGAAGTAATCATTCCAAGCGATTCATCACTTAATCCTACCACTGCGATTACTGTCATGGCGTGGATAAACGCTGATGATTGGGATGGAAACAGAAGAATCTTGCAGAAGGGAGTAGATGATCAATATCGCCTTATAGAGGAGGGTAATTTGGAATTTAGTCTAGCAGGAATTTCAGGTGCGGATATTGAAACTCCGCTCCCAACAACTGGAACATGGCATCATATTGCAGGAACATACGATGGTTCAACTATTAGGTTATATGTCGATGGAGTTGAGAAAGCATCGGGTTCTGCAAGTGGTCCAATTCAGACTTCGAGCACTCCTTTATACATTGGAAACAAGCCATTTAGTTCGTATTCGGGTGATTTCTTTAAGGGAATTATTGATGAAGTTAGAATATACAACAGAGCCCTTTTACACCAAGAAATCAATGACACAATGAGCAATGAATTACCTGCAACTTCTGGACTTGTTTTGTATCTATCATTCGATGCACTTGAAGGTTCTACATGTCCAGATTTATCTGGTTATGGGAATGATGGAACAAATTATGGTGCCGAGATCGTCACATCATTCGAATGGGGCGAAATGTATGACTGGGTTGTTGAGGGAACTGCAATCCCCTTCATAATTTCAGGTATTTACGATGTAGATGAAGATGGCAAATTAGAGATATGGGCCAATGACGAAGATACAATGTATATCCGAGTCTATGAGGCAAATGCAACTGATAGCTATGAAGAAATCTGGAACTACTATATTGGTCCAGATGTTAAATGGTCAAGAGACCAGACTTGGTTCGGCGATACTGATAATGACACCAAGCTTGAAGCAGTGATGAATACCGGGAATTGGCCTGATGTTTGGTATTTAAGAATCTTTGAGTGCACAGGGGATAACGCCTTCACTCAGACTTTCTTTTATGATATCAGTTCACTCAATGACCCGCAATGTCCTGCATGTGGTGATGTTGACGGTGATGGATATTGTGAGATATTCATTGGAGCCAATGATTACAATGTAGGATTCTTCGAAAATACTGGTGATAACAGCTACGTATACAAGGGTACCATCCCTGACTCTAGAACAAAGAAGATTACCATTGGTGATTTGGATGGTGATAGCTCACTGGATATGGTCCTGGGTGGAGAGTACTATGATCGGAAAGTATCACAATGGGAGGCTACTGGTGATGATACATATGCGATCTCATGGGAAACTCCTGGTGATGTGAGTACGTATGGATGTTCAGTGAAAATAATTGACCTAGATCTGGATGGTTTCAATGAGATATGGTGTTCCGGTGCAAACAGCCGGGTCACACGATTGTATGAAACTACTGGAGATAATTCCTTTGTTGACAGGTGGGACTTCACTGATAAGGGCGGAAATGATCCCGGGTATCTCTTTGATGCAGATGGAAATGGGTGGCCTGAGATTGCATGGACCTCTCGATACTCCGGTTCGGGCGATATTAGCAATCAGGAGATTTTTATTTACGAAGCTACAGGGGATAACAGCTACCAGATGAAATGGCAGTCTGGATTACTCTCTGGAGAAGAGGGGCCCGTCTTCATGGGGGATTTCGATAATGATGGATTTTCAGAGATGCTCTACCATAGAACTAGCGGAATATTTCTTGAGTGTACTGTTGATTTATTCAGTTGGCCATATCTAAATGTGAATCGTGAACCTCTTGTACCATGTCAAGATGATGTAGTAAATGTGACATTAACCGTAAATTCAATCTCAGGGATAAATCAGTCAATACTCTCGTATTCATATGATGGAGGAGATTTCACCAACGTTTCAATGAGTAATACAACAGGTTGGTGGATTGGAGAAATTCCTACCTTTCCAACATATACCGAGGTTCAATACAAGGTCTATGTACAGAATGGATTGTGGGAATGGACTTCCTCCTCGTTGTATTCTTATCAAGTCATAGACACAGAAGGACCAATCATCTCAACTATCAGAGATCCAATCACGCCGATACATTCTGAAACTGTGACTATTAACGCGACAGTTGTGGATGCGAGCACAATAGAACAGGTATTACTTCGATATTCCAGTGACAACCAAGAAACATGGACTGAGATATCCATGAGTCAGGTAGGTAATAATTGGATAGAGTACATTCCATTATTCTTAGCTGGTACGAATGTATCCTACTATGTTCGAGCGGAGGATAGTGAGGGCAACTGGGGTGCCTCTAATATGACCAACTATACTGTTGATGACATTCAGGGGCCCTCCATTTTCACATTACGAAATACTCTGTATCCCTCTATAGGTGAAATGGTCGAAGTGACTGCCGCAGTCTACGATACGAGTATGGTTGACACAGTCTGGCTCTTAGTTCGAATCAATAATGGTTCTTGGATTAATTATTGGATGAATAAGGAAGGGCATCTCTATTCCGCAAGCATTTCAGGTCAAGACCTTGGAATTTTTGTTGAGTATAGAGTGCAGGCAAATGATACTGTCGGGAATTGGGGCATATCATCGGTGGAAGCATACACGGTGATAGATTGTGTTAACCCCACTATCTCTCTATTGACAGAACTCACCGACACTGGTCAAAATGAAGTCGTAGAGATACAAGTCGAGGTTGATGATTCTGGTGGAGTGAAACAAGTTCTCCTATGCTATTCATTGGATTCTGGAATAACATTCACAAACACATCTATGGGCAATGTATCGGGAGTATGGACTGCATCAATACCATTGGGAATAGTAAGTGAGTCAGTCTACTTCTCAATCTATGCTGAGGACCAGGCAGGAAACTGGGAAAATTCGCAGTTGTATACTTATCTGATAATTGATGTACTCTCACCAAATGTTATCATCACAATTACTCCCCTGAGTTCAAATCAAACGGAAGCATTGAAGGTAGAAGTAGAGATTTCCGATGATAGTGAGATATTGAATGTTCAAATGCGATACTCTGTAGACAATTGGGCAAATGAAAGTGAATTGTCCCTCGAATTACAAGATGGTGTCTGGGCAATACAAATAGAAATAATCGGTACTGCAGTGACTATACAGTATCAAATCGTGGTTGAGGATTCAGCACACAATATCTATGAAAGTGGAATCATATTCTATACCTTGGTACAATCACCGTATCCCGATAGTGCACTTGCTCTCAATTCCGCCCTTGTGGTAATCACTTCAGGTGGAATTGGAGTTGCTGCAGTTCTCATCATCCTATTTCTTAGAAGAAGGCAGGATTCGTAATTTAATGAACCACTCGACAAGTGAATTCAATACATCTCAATAAATATCGAAAATCGTCTATTTTTTCAAATGTAAGAAGATTCTAATAGAGGCTCTTGTGACATTTCCAGTTACAACTTAATCGCGTAGAGGAGAGAAAAATGGAAAATAGTCAAGCGGCTCCTGCTGTCGAGCAGAGACCAACGAAGTATATGATTTTCCTCATTGTTATCATGGGTCTTGTAAGTCAACTGGATGGTTGGCTATCACTGATTGAATCGACTGCAGTGCCATATATCACAGCGGAGTTCTTTGCTGGTGATGCGGCCGAATTCGCATTATGGCAAGGATTATTTGGAATTATTGTATTTCTGGTCTTTTTCATAGGCTGGTTTGGAGATGCATTTGGAAGAAAGAAGGGAATCATACTCCTTGCTATGGTAATGGGTATTCCCACGATCTTCATAACGTTTCTACCAGCAGGTCCCGGGTCTGCGACGATGTTCTTCATTTTGTACAGTGTTGTTATTATGGGTACAACCTCAAATCTGTGGGAAGTACCAATTTCTGAGGAAGCACCGGCTGATAGGAGAGGACTCTATGGAAGTATCGCATTCCTGATTGGAATCATCCCATTCTCTGCAATCATCGGAGTAGGAATCATTGCTGACTACGGTTGGCGATGGGGCTATGGAGTGATGTTCTTCTTCACAATATTCCTCTTGATTCTACTGTACTTCATGAAAGAACCGCAGAGGTGGGTAGACAAAGCTGCACAGCGCACAAAGAGACTTGGCATAATGGAAGCTCTGAAGTCACTTCGTCCAGAAGATAAGAAGTACATCGCAGTTTCAATCATTGTGTATCTGGCATGGACCATCACATTCAAGATGGCGACAACCTTCGGAGGTTATTACTATATGACTCTCAATAGCTATTCCATTGCCGATTGGAAATCTGTTGTCACAATTGCTGGACTTCTTTTGCCTGTCAGCGCACTCATTACAGGAATCCTTCTTGACAAGATTGGACGGCACACTGTCTTGGTCATCGGCTCAATTGGTTCAATTGTGTGTTTAGTAGCCTTGGGACTAACTGGGATGCCATTAATGTATCAGTTAGCATACTTCTTCATGGCAATGGTTTTAGCATGGATCTACGTATATCTTGCTGAGATTTTCCCGACTGGAGTCAGAGCTACGAGTATAGGTGTCTGTGTGACTGGTGCACGATTTGGATACGTGTTTGGTCCACTAATTTCTTCTTATCTACTCGTAATGTTTCCAACAATGGATTCTGGATTGTGGCTGGTTTGATAATGATAATTCCATTGCTTGCTCTTCTGTTTAAGCCTATGGAAACAAAGAAGATGACTCTAGAAGAGATTGAAGTCGAGAGATAAATTTGAAACTTAGATGAGGTTACGCTTTGTGCGTACCTCATTCTCTTTCTTTTTGTGATGGAACCACATTATTCTTTGCTTGTACAGTCCAAGGGAATATATTTAGGAAATACAATATCTTCCATTCTATGGGTCAAGTGAGAATCAGTGTCAATTGCCTACTTTGCAAGAGGAACTAGAACCACAATCTCTGTACCCTGAGTCGTGTCTTTTTCAACACGATTTCTTATAAAAATACTACCACCACATTGGTCGATTATTTG
Organism: Candidatus Thorarchaeota archaeon; assembly: GCA_018238825.1. Taxonomy (GTDB): domain Archaea; phylum Asgardarchaeota; class Thorarchaeia; order Thorarchaeales; family Thorarchaeaceae; genus SMTZ1-45. The sequence continues at coordinate 14,431 of JABCSP010000022.1, forward strand.
TCGAACAAGTTTGAATCCCATCCCATACAGTCTATGGCTCCTTTCAAAGAAGGGCGAACTCAGCATCTTCTTCAACTCATCAGGCATTCCTGAACCACTGTCAATGAAACGTACTTCGAGCATCCCTTCATCCTTCAGGCGTTGCCCTATCACAGAAATTTCAAGAGAGTCACTTGAGCAATGTTTTGCTGCATTTTGAATAAGGTTGTAGAACACATCGAAAATGAACTCATTGCAAAGGATTGCTGGTGACTTGTTAGATAAGTTAGTAGTAATCGCTAACTCTTTCTTTGGGAACTCAGCTCGTACAATTTTTACAGCACGAAGATAGATTGGATATATGTTCATTTTCTCCATTGTATGTGGAGTTTCACGGATCTGAGAGAATCTTCTAACACTGTTGACTAGAGCCATGCTTCGTGTGACTTGGGTAAGTGCTCTGTTGGCAAGTTCTTCTGTATGTGCATCTAAATTAGGTCCCGCCAGAAGTAGTTCCAAACTACCAAGAACTCCTTGGTGGATATTACCTAGATCATGGACGAGGATGTCAGTGAAGAACTCAGCAGAAGCGCGTGCTTCACGTAAAGCTGTTTCTACCATTTTACGTTCTGTGATGTCATGTATCGTTCCGAACATTCGAAGGGGCTTGCCTGACTCGTCTCGGGTGACTTCCCCTTCTTCATGCACTGTTCTTTCAATACCATCTGTCCTAACAATTCGGTGGTCAATGCTATATGGCTTACCTTCGTACATTGCATCTTTGTGTATTTTCTCGACTCTTTCTCTGTCATCTTTGTGGACAAAGTCCAGAAATGTTTGAAATGTTGGAGAAATAGTCATATCGTCTATGCCGAATATGCGAAAAACTTCATCAGACCATGTTTCTGTATCGGTTTTAATATTCCATTCCCAGTTGCCAAGGTGTGCGATACGCTGAGCTCTGGCTAAACGAGCCTCACTTTTCAGAATCTTCTGTTGGGCTTGCTTTCGTTCGTCGATTCCTCGAAGTGCCCCGAGAATTCCTATTGGTTTTCCCTGTTCGTCACGAAGGAATGTCCTTGAGGTTTCAACCCATATTGTCCCCCCGTTCTTGTGATATATCTGAATCTCCAGTGGAGGATCCGGTGTTTCATTTACTCCGTGCAATTCAGCTTCGAATGCCTCCTGTAGGGCTTGTCTGATTGTTTCTAAGGACTGCTCTGTTACCAATTCACTGATAGGCTTCGAGATAAGTTCTTCATCAGTGTAGCCTGTGAGTAATTTTACTGAAGGACTAATATATGTGAATTTAAAATCAAGGTTGGAAGTCCAGATCACGTCTACTATGTTCTCTGCAAGCAAGCGATAGCGTTGTTCACTAGCACGAAGTTTGTCTTCTACTTCTACGCGTTCGGTGACATCAAGCATTGTA
>JABCSP010000223.1 GCA_018238825.1 Candidatus Thorarchaeota archaeon
TCTCTTTCTCGTGTCAGGTTTCAATAACTACGGATTTTCTCGAAAGAAAACCGGGTCTTAATTCTGAACAGAGTAAGAGAATGATGAGTATACAGTATATCGTATGTGCAATCAGAGTTGGTGACCACCAAATCATTGTAGCAACAAAATCACCCGGATACGGATGGACCATATTGAACAATAATCTAATACCTTGGGGAATCAATGATCTCAGTGCAAACATACTGCTGACTCCGTACAATAACCAATTATTTTGCACATCATTCTTTATCGTTACTAGCATTATTCCTATGATGATATTTAGTGCTACAAAAAGATAGAAACTGTAGACACCAAGGGCAATATACCGAGTTATTGCTTCATATATCAGATACAGAAAAACAACAGGAAGCGCATACTTACTTCGATATCTAAGTAATAAGCCAGATACACCAGTGATGAGTAAGACCATTGATGCATATGATGTGATGGTTAAGAGATAGACGGGAATAAATTGCTGAAAGAGGGTTGATGAATATATTATGCTTGACATGAATACCCAGACTATTGATACGAGTGATCCAATTATTCCTATCTTGAGAAATGTGTTATACGCGGTTTTATCCTGATAGATATTTTCTGAAGTTTGTGTCTCATTATTTGTCACGTTGTTTCCTCCCTTCACGATAAGGTGGCGATTAGAATTTCTTCGTCAAGTCATTTATACATTTGTTTCAATTTTCATTTTTTTGCTCCCAAATTTTGGGCATATTATTGTGCATAAGGTCAAAAATACGTGATTTTCCAGTGGATGTAAAGGTGGGTTCACTAAATCGGCACACTGCGCGCTAATACGTCCAGTTGTGACTTTTAGGCTGGAACGTATCAATTTATAAGGAAACCTATTCAATTATATTTTGGAGAACGGAATTGCCATTTAGGCTCATTCTGAGTTTCCTGTTACTGAGTCTGCGTCCTCCCGGCGGAGAATTACAGGGGCGTTCCCTCTCCATATTTTCATTTTCTAATCATAACAATCTTCATATCACTATCAAGTCCTCTTGAGCGGCGAGTGTGATTACATGGAACAGGTTGAACTGGGCTGGAATGATTTCTGGGCTGAGATCTTCAGGGTCAAACATCGAAGGTCTATTCAAGGAATTCAGCATTATGATAAAATGGTTGTAGACTTCTGTATTGAAGCACTTGGCTTGAAGAAGGGTGGTGAGCTCCTTGACATCGCGTGTGGTGCTGGAGACCAGTCTGTCGAGTTTGCCAAGCTCGGGATAAACGTCACAGCTTTTGATATCTCGGAACGATTGATTGAGGTCGCTCAGGAATGTGCTGGCGACAATGAGGTTACTGTGAACTTCTTTACAGGAGATATGCTGAAGATGTCTTTTGAGGGTCAGTTCAATGGAGCAGTTCTTCTCAGTCACAGTTTTGGATTCTTCAATCATGAGGAAAATAAGCAAGTCCTCAAAGACACTCACAAGGCCCTGAAAGAGGGCGGTTGCCTTCTTCTGGATCTTATGAATCCTTATAACTTTCCGAAATTCATGAAGACTTGGACTGCTTTAGAGGGTGGATACCTTCTTAGTGAACCACACTTGCTTGATGCTCCAGCTGGAGTTCTTCGCGGCCGACCTGCTACCTTCATCGATATAGACCACAATCGCATCGCCTTGATGGATGAGGATGCTTTATCGAATAACGACATTCGAATGTACACCGCTCTTGAGATTCGGGCGATGTTAGAAGAAATAGGTTTCAGCAAGATAGAATTCTATGGCCAAAACAAACTTCCACGCATGCCGTATTCCTCAGGGTCAGAACGTATGGTTGTTGTGGCTAGTAGGTGAAAATACTAGAATTTCTTCCCCTGACGAAATACTTTTAATAATCCAATCGCGAGGTCGCCCATGCCACCGGTAGGCCTCCGGTGACCCCGACGAGTTCTCTCGTGCAATAGTTACAGTTGGGGAGATGCTATCTTACACAAACGCGAGGGGACAAAGAACAATTACAAGGAGACAACCTAATGGTTAAGATCAAAGAGCCCGATGCAATCAAGAGGCTCATTCTTTCAGACGATTACAAGCACAAGAGAATCATATCAATCAGTGCTCACATCGACCATGGTAAAACTACGACCTCAGACTATCTGATGCGTCGTGCCGGTTTGATGAGTGACGCTGCAGCCGGACAGGCATTGATGACAGACAGCGATGACGAGGAACAGGAACGAGGAATCACTATCTTCACTTCTGTAGTCCTGCTCAACTTCACAGTTGATGAGGAGGAGTACCTCGTACAACTATCTGACACACCCGGACACCTTTCCTTCACAGGTGAGGTTTCCCGTGCATTGCGTGCCTCCGATGGGGCTGTTATCCTCGTAGATGCGCTTGAGGGTATGATGACTCAAACAGAAACAAATATTCGCCTTGCAGTAGGTTCTGAAGCATGCAAGCCGGTTTTGTTCATCAATAAGGTGGATCGTTTAATCAACGAGCTTAAACTACCCCCTGCAAAAGTGTATGAGCGCATTGACATTATCATTTCAAAGGTGAACACTCTAATCAGTAAAGTCGCACCTGACGAATTCAAGAAATCTTGGCAAGTCAGCTTCCAAGATGGAAGTGTTGCTGTCGGAAGTGCAAAAACTGGATGGGCTTTCTCAATGAAGACCCTTGCGAAAAGGGATATCAAACCCATAGTAGTCTTTGAAAAGTACGATGAGGGTGATGAGATGTGGCTCAGAGAGAACCTACCTTTAGATGAGGCTCTCCTTGAGATGATTGTTTACCATCTTCCAGATCCAAAAACAGCTCAGAAGTACAAGATTCCACGAATCTGGAAGGGAGACCTAGAGAGTCCTGAAGGAAAGGCTCTTCTTGAATGCGACCCCAATGGCCCGCTTCTTGGAATGATTACAAAGATCTTCATTGAGCCAAAGAGCAAGAGACCTACACTGATTGGTCGTATCTTCTCAGGCACAATCAAGAACGGCCAAGAGATTCGACTTGTCAACATGAGGCAGAACGCGAAGGTCAAGAGGCTGGGTGTACAAGAAATCACTGACATTCTTGATATGGATGCAGTTCCTGCAGGAAATCTCTTCTCAGTCTTCGGATTTATGTGCCCAAGTGGAGAAACATTCGTAGAGCCCGGTTCAGAGATGCAGGGCTTTGAGTCCATCGAATATGTCTGTGAGCCAGTGGTTAGTAGAAGTATCAAACCAATTGACCCACAAGATGTTGCCAAACTTGGTGAGGTCGTATCAAAATGGATTATGGCTGACCCAACTGCAAAATTCTTTCATGACAAGGAATCTGGTGAGTACCGACTTGACGGAATCGACCCACTGCAGATTGAGATTCTCACAAAGCGAATCAACGAGCAGGTTAAGATCGACGTGTCTGAACCCATCATCGTGTACCGTGAAAAGATGACTGAGCGTGGAGACGAGTTCCACACAAAGTCACCCAACGGTCACAACAGGGTTCGAATGATTCTAGAACCACTTGATGAGAAGACAGTAGAGTTGATCAAGAAGAAGAAGGTCACTATGGATCAGCATCCTCGTGACAGAGGAGCCATCCTCAGAGATGAAGCTGGTTGGGATGCAAAGGTTGCTCGGAAGATTTTGGACATCTATGAATCATGCATGCTTGTTGATGCTATGAGTGGTGTCCAGAGATTCGATAGAATTTTCTCATACCTCCAGACAGTTTTCCGTGAGTTCGTAGATTCCGGTCCAATCGCACATGAACCTGTGATGGGTGTCAAGGTAACACTTACTGATGCAACAATTCACAACGACCCTGCACACACAGGTTATAATGAAGTAACCACTATGGTCAGCGCAGGTCTAAACATGGGCTTTCTCACTGGAAAACCTGGTCTCTATGAGCCAGTACTCAATGTAGACATCAAGACACCAACCGATACTCAGGGTCAAGTGATCAAGGTCCTTACGGGTCACCGTGGACAGATTCTTACCATAGAGGGTGAAGAGGATAATGTCACTGTAAAGGGATCTCTCCCAACTGCAGAAACAATTGGTATCGCAGATGAGTTCCGCAGTGCTACTGCTGGCCGTAGCTTCTTTGGTTATCAGTTCCGTGGCTTCGAAGGCGTGCCCACTAGCCTCCACGAAGAGCTCATTCTTGAGATTAGAAAGCGAAAGGGCATGGCTGAAGAAATGCCTAGCTTGAGTTCATGGAACCGCTGGATCTACAAGAGAACATAGATTCATACAATAGTAACAGGGGTTGTTCAAATGAGCACCCCCTGATTTCTCTCGTTTTTCTACACTATTCTTTTGTGGATAGACTTTTGACTCACATATGTTTCTCACGAAACGACCTATTATGGTAATAGACCTAGTCGATGTTCTTGCAAAGCTAGTATCCTTTGATACACGAAACGATGGACCTCAAAAGAAGCCTGGAAAAGAGTGTCCTGAGTACATCAACGGTATTCTGAATGAATACGGATTCCAGACAGAGGTATTGGAGTCTGATGGATTCCATACTGCTTTTGGTCGACGTGGACAAGGTTCGCTCAAGATTCTTTTCAT
>JABCSP010000224.1 GCA_018238825.1 Candidatus Thorarchaeota archaeon
AGGTATTGTCTATTACTATTAAGCACCAATAACAAGAATCATACGCTGTAATATTTTGGTTCACATTCAATGGTAGATTTATTGGATCTCCAATAGACAGCCCAACGGCCATCTTTTGTCTTTGATAGGAATACATGATGTTTTTCTTTCATTTCTCTCGCAAGTGTTACGGCTTCAATAATCCCCTCAAAGACTTCAGCGAGTCGATACACACTACCACCTACCAACTTCCATTTCTCTTCTGTCATGGTCTTTAGTGTAGATTATTCCTAATAACTCCGTCATGAGATTAGAGGATTCAAATATTGAAGTCCAGAATAGATAAAAGAATGACTTCAGACCTTGATTTTCAGTGATATATTGTGCCTAGAATAAGAGGAAGACGTTCAAGGAAAAAGAAGACTTCAAGTCGTGTAGGTGGATTGGGTTCAAAGGCAAAACCAAGGTCCAGAATTATACGTCGGTCGAGTGGGAAATCTACACCAAAACCCATGAAAAGTCAACGGTTTCGTATTAGACGTCCCATGCGACGTCATAGGACCCACCATGGAGGTATCGGATACCCCAGAAGATACAGACGAAGACCAATGAGTTCTTGTGGGTGCTTTACAGTTTTCATAATTCTTGCCATTATCTGGTTGATATTCCTAGCTCCATCAATAGTGATTAGCTTGGATGCAACACTTGCCTTTGCACTTCCCATTGTAGTAGTTCTAGGGTTATTCATAATTGCACTCTGGTTCATTACAAGAATTGTTGATGATGATGGTGACAATGGTGGTCAAACAACAGTTATTGAACGTGAGAGAGTCCTTGTGGTTTGTCCGTATTGTGGAACCAAAAACGAGCAAGGAATTACAACATGTGCAAACTGTGGGGGAGACATCTAGCAATTCATAATTCGCTAACTGAAATTGATATGCAAAAATTGTGGTGCCGCAGACGGGAGGCTATCATCATCACGAAATGTGACGATGTTTCGAGCCCGCGACTTCGAGATGCCTCATCTGAGACGCGATCTCAATGACCCCGATCTTATCTTGGGAAACCCAAGAAGATTATGAGTCTCGCGCCCTGCCAGGCTAGGCCACTGCGGCAGTGTATCACTCATGTTGAAGTCTGGCAACCGAGCACATTAGATTCCTCTAATTAAGCTTATCATATGATTTACTCTAAGAAATCATGATGAAGTCTATGTATTGAGAAGTTTGTTAATCTCAGCTGTAAGGATTTGCTTGACTGTCTTTCCGTCAACTTTTCCTCCTAGCTCTTTCATAACTGCACCCATAAGTCCACCTAGCGAACGTTCACCTTGTTTTCGAATGATATCTTCTCTATCTTGGACTATTTTCCTAACAATTTCCTCAACCTCAGCGCTGCTTATCATACCTAGACCAGTAGACTCCAGAGTTTCACTAATACTTGAACTAGGATTATTGGCAAGATGTGTTAGAACTTCGGGAATCGCTTCAGTAGATAGTTCATTTTGTTCGACTAGTTTGAACATATCAATGAAGTGAATTTCTTGTAGATTCTCTGTAGGAACTTGGTCCCTATGTAGACTTACTATTGTATTCTCTAGAGTTGCAGCAACTAGTGTTGGAGAAACCTTAGTTTCTTTGATAATATGTTCAAAAATGCTAAGATTCACAGAACGAGTAATTTGATGTGCCAAATCAGTGCTTAGTTTGTACTCCTTGACGAAGCGTGTTTCTTTGTTCTCAATAGTTTCTGGCATATTCTTTTTGATTCTAGCAAGACGCTTTTTTGTAATCTTTACAGGTCTCACATCAGTTTCTGGATACATTCGTGAAGATCCTGGTCTCGGTCGTGCAAATTTTGATGTACCTTCTGGGAGAGGCATCCTAGTTTCTGCTGGTATTCCTTGTACTGCTACACGTGCACGATTGATTACAGCTTTCAATGCATCCTTACACTTATTCTCAGATGATGCAACAATAACTACTGCATCTTGATTTTTAGCTTTTACAGCACTACGAATCGCTGATACATCAGTATCGGATATCCCATACTTGGGTAGTTCATCTGTATGGAATATTCCTCCAACTCCACCCCAGAATTTTGCATAATCAGAGATTTCTGTTCCAAATCGTCGTTCAGGTTGAACTTCTACTCCAAGAAGCTCTGAAAATCCAGGTAGTCTTACTGCATATACCATGCCGCCAGATGTTATGGCGTTCTTAATCACTTTTGATTCACTTGTTGCAAATATTTGCGAAACATCAATGATTTTTCCTTTGATTTTCTCTGTAGTTATTCCACGGTCCCTCAAAATATCGCGAATTTCGAGTAATTTTTCTTGTCTGAGTGCTTCATATTCAACAAGTGTGGATAACATGTCAAGCTGTTGTAGACCCTTGATTTCTATTATTGCACCACCCTTGATTGACACATTAACATCTTGACGAATTGTTCCCTGTCCTCGTTTGACTCGTCCAGTAGATCTAAGAAGTAGTCCAATAGCTAGAGCTACCTTTTGTGCTTCTTCAGGGGTCCGAATGTCTGGGTCGGTTGCAACTTCAATCAATGGAATCCCAAGACGATCAAGTCTGTATATTCTCATGTTGTTCTCGTCATCATCAGCAATCTTTCGTGCTGCATCTTCCTCAAGACAAATAATCTGAATTCCAATTGTTTTCCCATCCACAATTGTTTTTCCACCATTGGCAATGATTGTAGTACGTTGGAAACCTGTAGTATTGGATCCGTCTATCACGATTTTCCGCATTGGATGGATTTCATCAACTGGATTCGATTGTAAGAATCTGGCCATTGTTAGACAGATATCAATCGCATCGTCACATAGATTATGTGGAGGCTCTTCATCAGCTTCGACTAGGCAAGTAGTATCATTGTAATACTCGTAACAGAACCGTTTCTTTTTCTGAAACTCAAAAAGTGCAGCTGGGTCGATTTCGCCCATTTCACTTTGGGTTGGGCGTAGTCTTCGAATAAATGTACCATCTGGTTCTTCATCACGAATAATAGTAGGACAATGACAAAATAATTTCCTTTTAGTATTCAATTGTTGGTGAAGTTCAAGACCTACCATCAGACCTAACTTAGTGTATCTATCAGTAACCGGCACGTCATGACTCTCCCAGACCTTTGATGTAGTCAGGTTCTTCACTTCGCATGTCAATCTCACCTGCAAGAGGTGTTAAGAGAAGATCTTTTGCAGTCGCGGAGTCCTTACTATTTGCTAAAACCCACATGAGCTTGACTAGAGCTGTTTCAGGTAGCATATCTTCACAAGAAATGACTCCAAGGTCAAGAAGTTCGACTCCCGACCTGTATACATTCATGTCAGTTCTTCCAAATATGCATTGACTGGACATAGCAACAATTATTCCCGCGTCAATAGCTTTCTTGATTGATTGTTGTAAACTATCTGGAGTATGTCCAAGCCCAGTCCCTTCTATTACAATTCCTCTATATTCGGCATCAATAAGATGGTCAACCAGAATTCCTTCAATCCCAGGAAATGTTTTCAAGAGTGCAACTTTTTCTTCAAATTTGGGCTTCAACTTGATTTTTCGTTCGGGTTTTCTACGTTGGATTGGGGGATACAATTCTTTCACAGCAATTTCGTCTATCTTGAATAATGGATATTCATTTACCGACTGAAAAGCATCTCTTCTACTTGTATGTAATTTACGGACTCTTGTTCCTCTATGTGCATGAAGAAAACTATCACCTATTTCTGCATGCATAAGAACCATGACTTCAGCAGCATTAGCTTTTGTAGCCAAGTTCACGGCACCAATTAGATTCATTGCAGAATCAGATGAAGGACGGTCAGAGGATCTTTGAGAACCTACAAGGACAACAGGAACTGGGAGATTCTGAAGCGCGAAGGATAGGGCCGCAGATGTAAATCCAAGTGTATCAGTACCATGAGCAATTACAACTCCATCTGTTCCAGTTTTTATCTCTGAAGCAACACTACGTGCGATTTTCGTCCAATCGGCAGGGAGAATGTTCTCAGATAGCACACTCATTATCACTTTTGCATGAACATTAGCATAATTTCTAAGCTCAGGGACAGTATCATAGAGATCTTGAGCAGAAAGAGCAGGATTGACGGCGCCGGTACGATAATCGACTTTGCTGGCAATAGTTCCACCCGTACTCAAAATAGAAACATTGGGCAGGTTCTTTCTCTCAATAGATTCTTCCACAGGGGTAGATCGTTTTCTCTTACCAGATTTTATTCGTTGAATTGTAGTTCTTTCATCTAATCGAAGTCCAATATTGTAACCACTAACAAGTTTGAGAATGATATGGTCAGCATCACTTCCAACTTGACTTCGGGGCATGAGTACCCCAGTAAATTCCTCTCCATCCTTTGTAATACTGATTGTATCACCAACCTGTATCTTTGATAGAGATAGCTTCTCTAGAACCAGACCACTATAACCCGAACCATCAAGACTCAATTAATACCTCACCTTCGAGTTATGACTCAACGATGAAGATAAAAGCTCTGTCATAACTAACCTAAATCTTACAATATGGGTGAGTGAACCTCAACTGTA
>JABCSP010000023.1 GCA_018238825.1 Candidatus Thorarchaeota archaeon
ACCCATGATTCGTACCGCTTGAGACGATCAAAGCCTGCATCGAACAGTTCTTTCTCAATTATGCTGACCTGAGATTTATCAAGGTCTGTGCTAGTTGTGCTAACGTGGACAAGACTGAGCTTGTTTGAAGGCAGTGATAGAATCACGATTCCAAGAATCTGGTCCTGGTTGTCGAATTTTCCAAGAATTACAATCTTCCCCTCTGACCAGAGTGTGAATAATCGATCATTGGTTTCCTGATTGGGCCTATTTGTTTCATCCATCTTCTGAATGAATTCTTCTAGCATCTGTTTGACAATAACCCGTTTGGCGAGGTCAACCTCCCTAATACTCCTCATGAAATGATTTTGAAGACGCCCTTGTAAATAAATCATTTGCCGAAGTGTTGTGTTCACAGGTGAGAACACATTATCAGACAAATGGTGAAGAAATGGAAAAATGGTGGGCCGGACGAGATTTGTTCTAATTCAGGGAAATCCTGATTCAATCGAACTCGTGGCCATCGCACGTGTGAGCGTACTTGGAAATCAGGTACGCATGTCAATGCGATATCAGTCGATTTAACCATCCCGAAGGATGATAAAATAACCGGGCTAGACCACCGGCCCATTGAATTCAGTCACACTGGCTGTCGATTAAAAACATTGTGACCGTGTCAATACCTAAATGCCTGTACTTCCAAATCCCCCTTCGCCTCTCTCCGTATCAGATAGCTCATTCACCTCAACGAAGGTGACTTTGGGTACTGGACGGATTGCCAATTGACTAATGCGCATTCCTTTGGTTATCTGAAATGACGCATCGCTATGATTAATCATTATGGCCTTGACCTCTCCTCGGTAACCACTATCAATTGTCCCTGGGGCATTTAGGACAGTGATGCCTTCTTTCAATGCAAGTCCACTTCTTGGTCGTACTTGTCCTTCGTACCCTGGAGGAATCTCCACAGCTATTCCTGTTGGTACAGCGTAACGCTCCCCTTGCTTAATCTCATGGTCAATTACAGAATATAGATCAAAGGCAACATCACCAGCCTTTGCAGCCTTTGGAATTTTTGCATCAGGAGTGAGTCGTTTAACACGTACTTGCACAGTCACTGTTTATTCCTCCAGTGTGGAATCAACTCTCTTTCAAATATACGTGTGGGTGGTAATATAGCCTAGTTGGTAATACTTATATATGAATAATAATTAGTACTATATGTCGTACAGTACTAAACTAAACACTGTACTGTACGCTATAATAAAATACAGAGGTAAACAACGTGTCAATGACAAAAAAGACGCAAGATGAATTGGACCGATGGTCCAAGGAAGTCAAACGAGGTGCTGTGACCCTTGCTATCTTATCCCTTCTTAGTAAGAAAAGGGCGTACGGATACGAGGTTGTCAAGCTACTCGATGCGAAAATGAAATTCTTGGCTCTTGAACAAGGAACAGTTTATCCTTTGCTGAGAAGACTAGAGAAGCGTGAGCTCCTAAAGTCCGAATGGGACTATGAAGATCCTGCCAAGGCCAAGAAGTACTATACAGTTACTCAGGAAGGCTTGAAGGCTCTGGGAGCAATGACGCAGACCTGGTCTGTTCTCTCACGCGAGATGCGTGAAGTCGTTAATGAGGTTGAATAAAATGAGTAGTAATGATCCATTGAAATTAATTGAGCAATACCTTGATCGTGTTAGGGTTTATCTTCCTCTAGACAGCGAAGATGCCATCGTCGAACTTCAGACCCACCTTATTGAGGAGTCTGAGAGAATCGGTGAAGGCACTATGACTGCTGGTTCTGCTATGATGGCCATTGAAAGAATGGGCGAACCTAAGAGTGTAGCTAACGAGTATGCTGGTTCAGGTAAGAAAGTAGGACCTGTTCCTGCAGAATATGTCAATCCAGTGATTAGAATTATTGTTGTGATAGTTGGTATTGCAGCTGCATTCGTAATTGGAGCTTCTATGCTTGGAGTCACACTGACTCAATTGCTAGGAACTGACATTCAGAATTGGCCTGTAAGCATTCTAATCATAATCTTCCTGAATATATTCATCATCATTGCAATAATAGGTATCATTTCCATGTTTGATCGTGAAAAGCCCTTGACTGATAAGACCACTCTTGAAACCATTTTTGGTCTTGGTGTAGAGGGTTTCAAACCTAAGGGTCGCTTGGATGCCCTTGGTGACTTGATTATGGGAATCTTTTGGGGAATCCTTTTGATGCTTCCTGGAATGGTGGTGCTTTATACAACCGAGTTTGTGAACGTATACCTGCTTGTGGTAATCTTTCTCTTCATGGGTGCAATTCGAGGAGCACTCTTCTTCGTAGGCGGAGAAAATAATTTCAACCTGGCAATTGAGGGAATCCTCGGTATTGTCTGGATAGCATTTGCAATTGTTCTGTTCAACATCGGTTGGCCATTAGAAGACGTCTACGTCTATGCTGATGGCTCTTGGCAAATATTTCCTATTATCGATTTCTTCCAGACTCCTGAAATTCTATTATCACCATTGGACTGGATATGGGCAGTTATAATGTTCGTCACAGTAGTAGTTTCAGTCTGGAGGATCATTGTATCAACCATGAAGATTACCATGTATCTTCGTGCTGGCAAGGCCATCTGGTGGCAAGGAAACTGGGGTGAACGTCGTAGCTTGAGAACTCCTCTTTGGAAGAGAATCCTAGGCGAACATGATCAGTTCCAGAAGAAAGAAGCAGAATACTATGATGGAAACACAGAATCTGAAGAGTCACAATAGATAATATACAGTGGGGGACTTAGTCCCTCACATCTCTCCTTTTTTTAAATCGCTTGATTGCTTCATTCTCAAGTTATGTAAGAGTTCATAACATCAATATTACCTAGGTACGTGCCATGGTATCTTCTCTTGATGGACTAGTTCCTCTCTCAAAATCTTCATTTCAGAAGTGTGTTAATGTTATGACCAGAGCTTTTTGGGATGATCCACTGAATGCATATTTTTTTCCTGATGAAACACAACGGAAACGGCTCTTACCTCTATTCTTCGAGTACAGACTGAAACAAGGTCGACAATATGGAGAAGTGTTTACTACATCTGAAGAAGTAGAAGGTATTGCTATTTGGATACCATCGAAAACAATCGACAGTAATCTATGGCGAGAATTTCGATCAGGTGGATTTAAGCTGCTCAGAATCTTTGGTCGCTCATTGATCAACAGAATGACGAAGGTCGGTGAGTTCTCAAGTACGCGCAGAACAAAATACGCAATATCTCCATACATGCACCTTGGCTCATTCGCAGTAGACCCCGAGATGCATGGTCAAGGATTCGCAAGTAAGTTAATTCGTCCGATGCTTGCACATCTTGATGAGAACAAAATGCATTCTTATCTCGAAGCTCAGAGTGAATCGAACGTATCACTCTATGAGCACTATGGCTTTGAAGTTCTGGCTGAGGGTGTGGTGCCCAATACAGACATCCCACACTGGGATATGATGAGACCTCCTCAGTAGCGAAAGATGATGGAGTTGAAATGGTGGGATGTGGCGGAATCGAACCGCCGATCTTCGCCATATAAGAGCAATGTCATTCACCGAGCTAGACCAACATCCCATTGGTAGGCCAGGAAGGACTGAAACCTTCGATCTTCTCTATATCAGAGAGATGTCATACGCTAGACCACTGGCCTATAATTCAGAAAAACAAGAGACCTGACACGAACTCACACGAATGCTATGCATTTGGTATGATTCCACTTTCTGTCATTCTAATCGTTGATATGTTCTGATGATTGAATATAAGTCGGTGGTCAAGTGGGATTGACTTAGATTGCATCACAGAATTGGGTCGTACAGGAATATTATTAACAATCGTTAATAATTCAAACATGAATAGACATGATAATCTCTCCAACAATCATTTCTCTTAGGGAAGGTATAGAGGCAGCCTTGATAATTGCCATAATGTTATCCTACCTTAGAAAGACCAACCAGCTAAATCTACGAAAATATGTGATATACGGGACAATTGTGGCTATAATCGCAAGTCTAGGTGTTGCTGTAGTTGTTGGATTATTATGGGGAATTTTTGAAGGAACTATGTTGAACGTGTTTGAGGGGGTTGTGGTACTCATCGCAGCTGTTCTTCTCACAACAATGATAGTGTGGATGTGGAATGCTGGTGCCCGAGTCACTCAGGAAATTGAGGATTCTATGGAGAGTTCTGTTGTTCAGCAGAGTGGAATCGGTCTGGCACTACTGAGTTTCTCACTCGTCTTTAGAGAAGGAGTCGAACTATCTCTGTTCAGCATGGCACTTTTCATTCAAGATGGAATTCAGATCTACATCGGGATTGCTCTTGGTCTATCTCTTGCTGTGATTATAGGAATCGGTATCTACAAGGGGTCCCTTAGAATTAGCATTGGTTCTCTCTTCAAATGGACCTCTATTTTTCTCATTCTTTTTGCAGCCGGAATGATTGCATACGGAATACATGAATTGCAAGAGGCTGGTTTGCTCTTAATCGGGCCGATTGAGGTCTGGAATATCAATCCACCACTTTTGCCTGATGGTAGTTATCCATTACTTCATGATAAGGGTGCAATAGGTGGATTAGCAAAAGCACTGTTTGGATACAATGGTAATCCGTCAGCACTTGAGGTAGTTGCTTATGTTACATACCTCGCTATTGCTTTTACCTATCTCTGGGTTAAGCAAAATGGTATGAATTTAGCAAAGGCTAAGAAAACGAGGAAAGACGCCCTTGCTACTGCTCCTAATCAGTAACTCCATATTTTCTAATGGCCTTTAGACCATCCTCATCAATGAAAGTTTCAGAGTATCCACAATCAATGCAAACATACTCATCTTTGAACGCATATTTGCGATTCCAAGGCCAACGAGCCAGCCTAACAATAATCCACCTTCTTGTAGGTCGTTTACCCTTTTTATGAACTTGAGAATTATTCCAAATACTCAAACTGTTACACTTTGGACATTGTCTTGATTTCTTCAAATCCAATCATCTCCCTACTCACATTGAATCAATTTTTATCAAATTTTCATTGAATCTTATCACTCAGAGGTTGATATATTGTTGTATTTAGATAAAAGAAGTGGTGCCGAGGGCGTGATTTATTCCCATTGGGACAAGTCCCAATTGGCTTGAACACACGACAACACGGTCTTCAGCCGTGCGATCTCCCAGGCTGATCTACCTCGGCATATCTATTGAGGAGTCCCATCTCATAGAAATATAAACGTAGCGACATATGCGACTTATAATCAGGGCTAGAAATGCAACAGATTTGTGAATAGGAAAGAATATCAAGTGGCAAATTCATGCAATTTCAGGGACTTTCGTGACGGATGATGATCCTAGAGTAGCGTTGGGACAAATGAATGCTGCTTGGAGTGATATTAGAAGCTATACTGGCCAAATCTGGCAGGTAGCAGCAGTTACAATCACAGTTCTTGTTCTCACTGTAAGTATCTATGTTGCTTCTATGAGTCCAGACACTGATATTCCGATATATCTCCAGATTGCTGTCCTTCTCCTTTCTCTTGCATTCATTTCCATTGGATCTTATACAATTCATTGGTTACGTTCAAGTGTTTCAGAAAGAGTTGATTTCATACTGGAGATTGAAGAGAAATTAGCTATTGTCAAAGGAGGTTCTTATGTTACTCCAACCTCCAGATTATTTGGAATCGAGAAAGGGCCATTAAGAGCCATTTACATTCTATTCTTAATTCTGACAATTGTAATGTCAATAATAGCTGGAAGCGCCATACTGAATTACCTATCTAGTATCACTATTGATATTGTTATTCAGATAATGTACTTGTGTGGATTTCTAGTTGTTTTCTTCGTATATGGGATGATTTTCTATAGATTCGGAATAATGCGAAAGATGCGCGTTTCATATGAAAATCGTCATACTCTATTATCACTCCTACGAGCAATAGTTGAAGATGATTTTGATTATGATTTCAAAAGACGATATGGCTTTACACAGCTCATGTATATTTTTCGAAATCGTTGGCAATTTGAAGTTGAATTAGACTCAGAAGAAAGAAAAGTTCTCATCGCTATGGTGAACGATACTCAGGAAAAAGAAAAGATCCAAGATGTAAAAGACTCAATGAAGCACTACATCGATTTAACGGATAAGTATGAAAAGAAACCAGCATATGCAATTATTATTGTAATTAGATCTGAATTAAAATTGCCTGATGAATCAGAAATAGTAAAGACCATATCCTTTACTGGTAATCACGACCATTTCAGAGCTGAATTCACCCATATTTTAAGCAGAGTGCAAAACATAGTAATATCTCAACCATTGAATACAAATCAGAATGAATAGATATCAACAACACGGTCTTCAGCCGTGCGATCTCCCAGGCTGATCTACCTCGGCATTGCTGATATTTTGGTATCCACTGTTTTTGCGATATAAAGATAGCGCCAGTGACTATCTATTTGATCTTGTAGTTCATGTAACTTGCAAGAACTGCAGTTGCAATAGCTGCAGAATTCACAGCAAGGGGATAGATGAAAAGTGGGTCGAGAAATGCAACATTAGCAAGGAATGAAGGTAGGCTCCCTGCATCAGCTATTCCAAAGGGTATGAAATAGAACAAGAAGAATACACAAGTCAGGAGAGCTACGCCAACAAAAGCAGGCATGTCGGTCGAAGAACGAGCAAAGGCTGATAACCTTGCTATCCAGTTCGTTTGAGCCTTCTGACGCCTTCTCTTCTTTCTCTTTGAAACAATGTGGGCCCAGCGGTACATTGCCTCTGCAATGAGAACATAAGCGCCTCCTAAGACCGCCATAGCTCCTAGTGAAACTAGAAGCTGAATCTCTGCGCTCAGAATACTAACGTACACCTGAGCGTGCCAGAGGATTGGAATCTGCACTAGACCTGCGATTCCTAAGAACATCATTATCAAACCGGGCTTACTGCCACGTCTCCACCATACTGCTAGGCTCATTATTCTCACCAGACGTCTGAATGTCAGAGCGGACAACGGTCCGTACTTTAAGGTTTTGGAACACAGAACAACAGTATTTAGCTAAATTTTGACAGCTTGTATCTCAAACCAATCATTGTTATCTTCATGAAACCGTATCTTGAATCCTGTACCTAAAAGCAACTCAGTCATCCGCTCCAGAGTCTGCTCCTGTCCTCCTCTCGTCCCAAATCCGATCTGTGAAATTGTACCATCCGGAAATGTGAAGTGTCCCCAGAAGATAAGACGCTCACATGATTCTGGAATTCTACTAGCCAATATTGATAATCTACCATTCTCACCTAGGACTCGATGTGCTTCTTTCAGCACTCTCTGTTTAATCGCCCAATCACTCATGTATCCCAGTGAGAACCAGAGAGTAACAACTTCGAATACATTTTCTTGAAAGCACAAAGCCTGACCATCACCAACAAACCAGTTTGCAGGTGGTCCATGTATCTGAGCCTCTCTTATCTCGCTCATTCTGATATCGACTGCACAGACCTTGGTTCCTCCAATCCTAGAAACCAATCCCTCGCCACCACCTCCGATATCAAGTATCCTTCCTTCAGTCTGAATTTGCTTCAGTGTAATCTTCTGAATTGAGGTTGTATAGATAGAATGATCTTCCAAAGCTGTAGTCACACCTTCTTCATTACTTAATAGTCTAAGTCAGAGCTGCCTTTCAAACTTTATATTCTTTCAAAGCTATTACTATCATCAAGTGGTTGGGGATGTCCGAGAATAATCCATTTGTACCTAGAGTGCAATCAGTAAGGATTGGGAAATTTCTGTTAGTCATATCCTTCTTTCTACCGTACCTTGTTCTCTTCGCTTCTGAAGATAGTTATTCTTCCGTTGACTGGATGATATACGCACCAATTTGGGTGCTCCAACAAAGACCAGGTATACTTGCTGGGGGACCCACACCTATAGCACTAATAATGTTTCAATTTTGGATTCCTTATACTTTGATTGGATATCAAGCCTATAGATATGCCAGTGGTCGACTTTCCAGTGATAGAAGCTATTTTCTAAGTATATTAATTCTCACAGCGTTCGCTATATTACTAGCTCTCCCAATGTCTCTGATGCCATCCGGATCTGGAGTTGACGGACTTATCTATACTCCTTACATACCAATTCCAATTGTTCCTATCTTAGCTACGCTGTCTTATCGCTTACTTAGACCAACAAGAGTTGAATCTCCTTGGACAGAAGAACCTGACAAAGTAAAGTCTGATTCTGAAGAAGAATCAGTATGGGCTGATTAAACATACTAGTTGATGTCATCAATATTCTCAACATATTCCTTGATATTGTCAGCAAAATCATCAAAATTGGGGATTATTTCTAAGACCTTCTGATGTAGCTCTCCAGCTTCTTTGCTTCTGCCCTCTCGATAGAGCAGAGCGATGAGATTCAACCAACCCACAAAATGTTCGGGTCGCATCTCAATTGATCTCCTGAGGATCTTTTCTGCGCCTTCAACATCACCTGCATTAGATAGAACAACACCAAGATTCACCCATGCATCAACGTTCTCTGGATTCAATTCAGTTGCTCTTCGAAATGCAATTCCAGCATCGTCCAGTCGATCGGTCACGTTGTAGATACAACCGAGATTATACCAAACATCACTATCCTCATCGTTATGCTCCAGCGAACCCTTGAAGGCTGATTCTGCCTCATCAAACTTGTTCTGAAGAAAGAGAGTTGCTCCAAGGTCACACCATGCCTGCGCATCACCGGGATCTAGGTTTATTGCCTGTCTGAATGCAGTTTCTGCCTCTGCAATATGACCTGCATTGTAGAGATCTCCCCCAAGAGCATACCATACCTCTGCACTTCGTGTATCCTGTTCCATGTTCTCCAATTCTTCGGTCAGGTCATTGAAGATCTTTGTATCCATTTTGCACTAGTCCTTGAATGTTGTTCTGTATTCATCCCTCAGCATACCATAGTGGAACATTCCCCAACGTTTTCCATCTTTGATATGTGATTCTCGAAAATGAGCCTCTTTCATAAACCCAAGTCGTTCAGCAAGTTTCCAGCTCTTTTCATTTGTGTCCTGTGTGATTATGATTGCTTTGTGAGCATTGAGGTCTTCAAAGAGGAACTGCAGTGCGCGAATAGATGCCTCTAGAGCGAGACCTCTTCTCTGATATCCTGTATCGATGAAATATCCGAGCTCAAATGCGGGTACTTCCCACTTGTTTGGTTCGATCCATATCTGTCCTACACACTCTTCTGTTTCTTTGAGCCATACCCCTAAGACAAGTCTTTTTCGTGCAACCCATTCTGCTTCGTGCTCTCTGATTCTAATCTCAGCCTGTTCAGCTGTCTTGACTGATTTGGCCTCATCTACATGCTCCTCGAGTTCCTTGCGATTATTGTTCCTCTCAAATAGGGCGAAGTACTTCTCACCATCTCCCTCCTCATATTTTCTAATGACTAGACGGTCCGTATCAAGGGAATGGGGAAATTCCCAGAGCAATTTGTGTTTCATCAACTTACCTCCGAGGAGAAACAATGAGGAATGATATCTGTATTAAGATATCCACGAAAATGTTGCATTGGATGCAAGAACAATGTGAAAATAGAGTAGAAATCAGGAATAACCTTATCCCCAGTCACGATTAATGCAATTGATAGAAATGAGTATCATAGATTTTCCACTTTTGCTTGAATTTTTTCCAATCATAATATTGGGGTCAATGATATTTTCATTTATTCTTCATCAACTAGTGATACGTTCAGCGGGATCACGGAAATGGGAAAATGCAAATCCCATGATAGGGTTTGGTATCATCATTATTATCGCGTATGGTGGGGTTTTCTTAGTTTACATATTCACAAAGCTATTGGAATCTTACCTTGACACTGAATTAGTCGCTTTGCTCCTATACAATGCAACCCTGATAGGTTACTTTGAGCTCGTGGTGATATTTGGGAGTGCAGCAGGAATATTGATTTCGTATTATTACTCGGATAGTGTATCCAAAGGGCTCCTGATCCTGGTTGTTATCCTGAATCTTGGAATAATACCTATACTTTTCCACAGTTCGATTTTGGTTCTCGATATTGCATTGGAGGGAGTGAGTAGTTCCAGTCTCTACTTCTTTGTAATTCCTGTATTGATGTGGCTTATGGAAAAATATCTCCAACCAGAATACCCAGCTGATAACGAAGAAAAGGATGTTGCCGTTGGAAAATTACATATCTATATCGACAACTGCATTCAAATTTTGAAGGAACGAATTTCGAAAGAGAATGATGGAAATGCAAAAGATATTCTTGATGATCTTCTGAGGGTTGATGGCTCAATTGGTGATCGTATCCGCTCTGTTGAAAATGGTCAACGTAGGGTTCCTGCTCCTGAAGAATTGGTAGATATTTATACATCAGAGAATTCAGATGAATACTCAGAGTCTGAAAAACAAAATCTAACCGAAAAATATTACATGAGACCGGATGGGCAATGGACAATCAATACTGAACAGTTTGCGAAAAAGGTCAAAATCAATAGAATGGCCTTTGGAATAATCCTCACAATTTTATCAGCTGTATTGCTCTCAGGTATTCTAAGCGAGAATACGGATTATTACCTGTGGTTTTCGTTCATCAATATTGCAATAATTATAGCTTCAGTCCCAATGGCAATCTTTGATAGGTTATTCATTGGCAAACGTCAAGATTCAAGAATAGTTGTTGCAGAGATATTGGAAATCCTGATAGAAAAAGATGAATATCCTGATTATATTCCATCTTTTGAAACAGAAGACGAACGGGTGTTTGTTTCTAAAACAAGCTTATTTGTGGAAACTGAAGAAGCAGAAAAAAGAATCGTGAATCCAGACCGGTTTTCAGAAGATAGCGAACTGAGAGAGTTTCTGGACAGAGTTGAACAGAATGATTATGATATCTACAGAAGAAGAGAATCTAAGCTAGGTCGGAATCTAACAACAAGTGGCCTCATATGCATTTTTTCGGGAGAAATTATGTTCCTCACGATTTTTCTTGACTTTTTTGCTATTTTGGGATGGATACTACTTCCAGTATTTATTGTTTCATTTCCTCTTAGTATCGTATATGGAAAGAAATGGATTACTGAATGGTATGAACCTAGATTCAAAGGTGTTGACAGACACCGACTTGCAATTGGAATTTCATATTTGGATGCCCATGGAGCAGGAATTGAGGATATAGGATATTGTTTGGATTCGAAAGCACCAATGCAATATGATTTTCATGGGGATCATCCAACCTACAGTACACGGACAGTCATCGAAAAACTAGGCATTTACAGTCCTGAGATCCATATTAGGGCTCTCAATGTGTATCTTAGGCCGTTCAAATATGGAGTTTATGTTGCTCCTATTTCTGTCTTTATCCTCATGACCGTTTGGGCGATTATACCCGAAATTCTTTGGTTGGTAGGTTCTTTTGCTGGTCTCCTTATTGTTGTAATGATTGTAGATTATATTCATTCCAAACGAAAGCTGGCAAAATTAGAAACAGGAAACTATGAAGTATCTGCTGAAACACCAAGGACTGTGAACGATATTCTTATTCTCCTGCATTCAGAATTACGATTTCCGATAAGACTGATGATGTCGCGGTTTCACGATGAACTCTTCTACACAGGAAAATCTTACGAAACTTCAACGGGTCATACGCTTCATGAAGCAGTATTTCTCCCATCATCTGAGTACGGGACAAATCGAGTATCAATATAGTTCAGGAACATTAATCATTAGATTTGAATTGTGCAGCCTCTTAGCTTAGAGTGGGAGAATAAATTATGGACCCAATTATCATAGAATACGAAACTGAGGATGGTACAATTGGAATTCAGGAATTCCCTGCAGATTCCACCGAAATTCGCCTGTTTCTTAGAGATGCAAAGGCTATCAATCTTTCAGCATTGGAAATGTGCACCAAATTAGAATCATTCACCTGCAACCACAGCCAAGCAACCAACATTGACCTTTCTCCACTATCACATTGTACAAGTCTCAAGCGAGTCTATATGGAAAATAACCAGTTCAAAACCATCAATCTGGAGCCCTTAGCAACATGTGTCAATCTGCGGTTTCTACACATTGTAGAAAAGCATCTAGATGTCATTGATATTAAACCATTATCCAAGTGTCCTAAACTGGATAGCATTATATTTTGCATGAACCAAATAACCGAGATTGATATCAGACCTCTAAATCATTGCAGAGAGTTGAGAATATTCTCTATTATTGCAGACCAACTACTCGATATCGATCTCACACCACTCTCAGAATGTTCCAACCTAGTACGTGTTGCTATTAGTGGTGAGGAGATATCTTCTGTAGATTTGGAGTTCTTGAAAGGGTTATCCAATTTGGAGGAGCTTGCTATAATCTATGCAAGTATCTCCGAAATTGACCTTAATCCTCTTCGTGGTTGTAAAGACCTTCAGTTACTTTGGATTCAGGGCACTAGGATTCGTGAGATTGATCTGAAATCCTTAGAGAATTGTGTGAATCTTCAGAGAATCTGGCTCGACGAAAATTCACTGGAAGATGTTGATATCTCGTCACTCTTTATTTGCTCTAATCTGCAGCAAATTGAGCTGGATGAGGATACCGTTCCAAAGGCTCAGAATCATCTTGGAGACCTGACAGTTCGCTCTGCAGGAATAGCGGAGATTTTCAACAGAATAGAATGGATATAGCTTGATTCACTCCACAATTCTCTTCTACGTGATTATAAGAGTCAGACAACACAAGAAGACATGAAGCCCCTGCTGATAGTCTCCCGAGATGGGAAACAATCAGAATATCGTAGGAAAAAGCTCGATGGTTTAGAGAAAGAAATTCACAGACTCTATTATGATGACAGATTGACTCAACGTATGATTGCGAAACGTTTCAGTGTTGGTGGAGCCACTTTAAGCCGATTCTTCCAGCAGCAAGGGTGGACATCTCGCTTTAAAAGACGTGGTCTTCCAAAAAGAAAGTTCGAAAGTGATGATGAGCGGCGTGAAGCAAGCATTGAACGTAGACGGGAAACACAAAGAAGACTCCGAGAACTTAGGATATCGATTTTTGGGACTAAATGTGATATTTGTGAGATTGAAACGAAAGGGGAGAAACGTAAACTAGCAATTCACAGAAAAGATGGATCTGAACATCACAAAGAGGCTTTATGGAGAAAGGGATTTCTGTGTGATTTGAACAAGGATGAATGGGCTCCACTCTGCATACCGTGTCATAGGGGTACACACTGGCTAATGGAATGGGTAAACAAAGATTATGATTACATCAAATCTCGGAGAGAACAGGCATCTGGGGTGAGCAAAGAAAGTTTCAAACCACTAACACGAGAGGATTATGATAAACCAATTACAGGTGTTTATCCTAGGGAGAGTGCCAAGGAAGTGCGCAAGTCACTTTTTGGAGAAAGCTGTCATTTCTGTGGTGAAATCGAGGAGGGAAAGAAGATGGTAATTCATAGGAAAGACGGTAGACCCCACGAAAGTCGCATCCTTGCCTCCGTCAAATATCTTCGTAATCTAGATTCAAATGAATGGGTGGCACTCTGCAATAAATGTCACAGACAGGTCACATGGGCCAGAGATACATTGGGAATGAAATGGGATGATTTGCTTCTTGAGAAGCAAAAGTAAGAAATAGTGGTGGACCGGGCGAGATTCGAATTCGTGCCCCGTATCTTAGAATTATACGGAGTCTCACGACCTCTTCCAGTTTGGTGGGTTCGCCAAAGCGAATCCTTTGCCAAGGAAGCGATCTACCGGGCTGATCTACCGGCCCACAGTTATGCACATGTTGTGCGAGTCGCTATGCTGGAAGGTTCGGTTAAAAGAATTGTGGAGTTGTCAACAATCATTAGTGTAGGGCGGCTGCGAAAATTAGCTGACTGACGATTATGATTTATGCTAACAATCAAACAGTTCGAATCTCGCCCGGTCCACCATTCTCATTTTGTGGATGTTTTTTTCTCGGAACAAAAAAGAGATTAGTATACAAAACATAGTAGAATGAGGTTGTGTCTTAATGGGTCAGCGGATGTTAAGAATCTCAACGAAAAGAGTAGCCGTGGTTGGCATACTTGTATTAATACTCGTTTCTTCAACTATGCTCCTACTTTATGTGTTTCCCACATTTTATGAAAAATCTCATGAGAAGCCTCTCCCTGGAGTTCCTGTACAAAACACGACTTTTGCAGGACTTGTCAGTGATACAGCAGACTCAGTCTTTCTTCTCGCAGGACCCGTGGTTTCTACCAATAATAGTGTTAAGATGACCATTGTAGAGAAAATCAACCAACCTGTGATATCTCAGGAGGAAGCAGAGCAGATTGGGATTGACTATTTCTCTCAATTCCCATATATGTCGAACGTCACATTAGAACCAGATCCTTTCTGGAATGAGTTACGTGATAATCCATACTACTCGCTCCGATATTTTGTTGGACAGTATGAATTCTATGCAGGTGTAAACGCCATAACTGGTCGAGTGATTGCGATTTCACCTCACTGGTCAGTCCTCATGCAATATAATACAAGTACAGATTCATCCATATTGTCCCTAGAAGCCATAGAGGGCAAGGCGTACAATTATCTGGAACGGAATAATTACTCTCTCTCCAGCAACGCTAGAGTGGAAGGCCCTACGCTAGAACAGGATACAATACTGCATAACTTTCCTGCCTATCGCTTGAAGTTCTTCTGTGCGATTAATGGATGTTTAATCCGGGGCAATGGTCTCTCTATGCTCCTCAGTATCAAATCAGGAATTGTGATTAGCTTCTCCTATCACTGGCGAAATGTGACACAAATTCCAGTAGAAAATGTTGTTTCTGTAATTCAGGCAGAAAGGACAGCTAAATCTTATTTGAGAGAAACACTTCATGCAGTCGATTTCGATATAACTTCAAGCAGTTTGCAATTTTACGTTATTGATTCTTATCCCATTGTGATATTTCAACTGTGTTGGGTGATAGACATTAGTCACGAACTATATGGGTCAATAGTGATTGATGCCATAGACCTAGAAGTACTTCGTGTATCTCAATATGGGATTGGCTGATGAACTATGAGTTTGAATCTCATGTAGCGCGAATTCAAATCTCGCCCGGTCCACCACTTTTCAATTACAATGGAACTGACGACTAGTTCTTTCTCATCTTAAATCCCGCATATAGATAATTGAGGAAAATATAACTAAGAATTCCAAAGAATAGGATTCCAAGGATATTGAGAGAAATAATGCTCCATAAGGATAGTGCCATGGAAATGAGCGTTGCACAAGTGAATGAATACAACGATCCTGCAGCTGCGCATTCTCTTGAGCAATATATCCCCCAAAAGTATGTATCTTCCTTTCCACACCAGCGACATCTCCCGGTTGTAGAACCATATTCCCCTTTCTTTGGGTAATGCTTGTTAGAACTCATCTCATAGGATTATTCGTGTGAATTTGGATAAACCTTTTCTTAAGAGCCCGATTCATATTCAAATCGCGCCCGGTCCACCATATTTTACTATCCCTGTTTATTACTTGACTAAAATCATGAACCGTCACTTTCTATTCTAATCCCGCTAATTTCTTTATTGCCTTCCAATCTGTATGTTCATTCTTGGTAGCTGGATTTAGAACAAAATAATCTAATTCACTACTCCCTCGATAGTTGCCATCTAAAACTACTGCATTTTCACCAAAGGTTCTCCACATTTTCTTCATTTCTTCTTCTGTTTTGCTTTTTTTCTGCT
>JABCSP010000225.1 GCA_018238825.1 Candidatus Thorarchaeota archaeon
GCAGGAATATGCAGATGCATACGTCTTTGGGTTGGTACAGAAACTTGTTCCTGAATTTACAGAAGCTGCTCACTACTGCAATAGCCTAGTTGATCATCTTGCGGAGGTAGAAACCAGTGGATGAGCGTATTGAATCCCCTGATGATTCTCACATTGAGAATGAAGATAATTGTGTCAATGACCACAAGGTGCGGTTACTGACAACTGAGGAGCGGGATGAGATCATTCGCAAGTACAATACTGAACATACCAGCCATCGAATAACTCCTGATGTAGTTGATCGCTCAGAACAATCAGATAAGAGTGTGACCGACTCGGATGATTTCACAGATGAAGAACCTCACATTGAAGGTAAAGGGACAAAGATCAAGGACTATGAAGAACATTCCCTGACCACTGAAGAGAGAGATGAGATCATTCGCAAGTACAATGCGGAACACTCCATTGTTGGCGAGATAGACACTGAAGAAGTACGTCGACTATACTATGAAGAGAAACTTTCCCAAAGAAAAGTAGCTGAAACAGTTGGAGTTCCACGCTGGGTAATTCAACGAATATTCAAAGAGCAGGATTGGGACCCTAGAGCTGTGGGAGGTAGCGAAAAGGATATTGATCCTCAGGAAGTATATCGTATCTGTATAGAAGAGGGGCGTCCCAAAAAGGAAGCTGCTGAAATTCTTGGATGTAAGTCAACCAAACCTATTAATCGAATTTTGAAAGATAATGACTGGAAGACTCCCCTTGAGGTCAAGATAGAAACAGAGATTGATCCCGACGAGGTCCATAGACTGCATTATGATGAAGGTTGGTCCTTCATCAGGATTGCCAATTATCATGGATATGAATCAAAGGATATAATCAGTAAATTATTCAAAGAGAGCGAATGGATTCCAATTCCTATAGCTAGAAGAGTTGTCTACAAGTTCCCTTCAGAGATTGAAGAAGAACACCGAATAGAGTCATCTAAAATCACTGATGCCTTTGAACATCTTAGGGATTCAGAGAATATTTCACCTTTGGATGTGGCTCGTAGTATTGAGAATGTCATGTCGTCATCTCCCTCTGAATCAAGGATCGAGTGGGTGGAACTCTCATCACAGTCAAAGTGGAATACAAGAGTTACCGAAGTGCTTGAGGATAATCTGACTGAGGTAGAAACCTCACTGAATGAACATCTTGGTATTTCTGAAGATTCCAATATGAAAGTCCGCGTTGGATTTGTAGATGGGAAACTCTACATCCGACATCAGGACAAGTCTGAATACAACTGGATGAACATCTATGACAACGAACTCTTCTACTTCAAATCTACGGGTGACAAATTCAAACTAGTCCATGAAATGAGAGCAAGGCTGGGTCTGAGTACGAATACTAACTTAGGCAAGCTCATTGACCAGCTCACAGACCGCGAATCAGCAGAGGGTTCTGGATACAGCGATATCAAGGAGTGTCAAGACGAACATCTGCGTGCCGAAACCTTACATCTCATTCTTGATACCACAGGAAAACCATTGTGTGATATGCAGGAAAAGATCCATTGTATTGGCAAGATTCGTGGTGGATCATACGAGGGTAAAGGGGGTATCAGAAATCCAATCTTCCCGACTGACCCTGAAAGTATCGATATGATGTTTGCTAGATTCTTTGGGCTGGGACTATCAGATGGTCATATTAGTAGAGGTTGGTCGGAATTTGTGTATGCTGAGAAGAACCCTGACCGCCGCGAGATTGTGATTGAGCACTCCAAGGACTTTGGGGATGTTCACTATCTTGTGAAATCTAGGGATGAACAAGTCACCCAAATACAATTTGCATGTGTATTTGGTCGAGCTTTGGAGAGGAGAGGGTTTCCAGCCGGTGACAAGAGCATTCTGAACACTGGTCTTCCCGAATTCATTATGAATGGGTCATTACAAACAATTTGTACCTACTTTAGCAACCTGTGGCCTGAGGATGGGTGTTTCACAATAGAATATCTAAGAAATATTGGATATTTCATGTGGGATCGTTCAGTTGTTGTAAGGGATCCTGCCAAGGAGTCAGAATATGGTTTCAAGTCAGTGGTAACTGATGACCATTTATCACTCTTTGAAAAATATGGGACACATGTTGAAGAGGATTTGAAAAGCGGTTTCAAAGAAGAGATCTATCTGACTGCAACGACTCTTGAAGAACTTACCAAATCCGAGAATTCTGATGTATCTTCTCTAGCAAAAGAACTCAAAGAAATTGTGTTCTCTAACCAATCCAGACTATTGAATGATGAGATTGAAGCTCTTCGCAAAACGGGTGTGCATGCAAATCAAAGACTCATGAAACTCTCATATCATATTGAGTCATCACGAGTATCCATCTCTCGGAGAGGAAAAATCTATAGAAAGAAGGATGTAATGCGAACTGCTTTGCAAATGCTTCCTGATGATATTCGTAAGAGTGCCAAGGTTGAAGAATGGATGAATCTTCGTCCTGAATTGAGAAGAGAAGTCGAAAGAGAACTTGCTGGCCAACTAACTTGAAGGTGGTACTCTCCGCACAAGAAGCGGAGAGTCTTGTATTATTGAAAAAAGCCGTGCTTTTTTGAAAAGCTATTAGGGAATTATACTTGTATATCTATCCCACCTATGAAATCCTGCAGGGTCATTTGCAAGGACACCTACGTATATATGTGACAAATTATGAAGATCAAAAGAGGTTTGAAACGTCAAGCTGACTTTTTCATTTGCACTTAGAGAAAAATCACCTTCAATCACAATTAATTCACTAGTTGTTTTTATTTCACCAAGAGTAGAATTGAAATCTAGCAGGTCGTTCTCAACACATATGAATGCATTTCTAATCAGAAAGATATCACCTTCAGGGATTGGATAATTCTTGTAGCTTTCAACTATACAAATAACCGTAAATGATACAGTTCCGTTACTATAAACCACTTCTTCAGTGATTGATAGGCGTAAACGAATATAGGGGGGAGTATCAATCTCATCTGGAATGATTAAATGAAGAGTGAACCACCCACTAACTATACATGAAATAATTATACAACCAGCAAGGAATTTCTTTGGTCTTGATAATTGTTTCCATGCGTTCTGTAATTTTCGAACTAAATGGGGTGAATTCACTCTTGTAGCCTTCTTTAACCTAGCAATCCACCTGAGGGGACTTGAAACACCCGAATTTCATCCCAAAGGGCATAACCGTAGTTTCCTGATGCCCATCCACCTCTGAAAGCAAGGATTGTGAATCCTTGCATGTAAATTGTGTTATAAGCTAATGGTCCTGCTAAGGTAATGGCTCCAGAAGTATAAGTCTGTCCATCAGCTCGCCGAGAGAGGAGAGAACTTGCTGGCCTTAACTCTAAAGATGAAAACAACGGTGAAAATCAGTAATTGCTAAATAATAAGGTTCAAAAAGGGACTGTACGTTTCACCCACTTGTAGTACGAATAGGTTAGGCAAGACCGAACCTGCAAAACTACAGGTGAATCATATGCTAATTTCGAAATCTTGTATTTCACACAAAGAGCACAATTTGTATTTTGTAAAGGCGCAATGTGACTCCCTCATATCAAGGAGGGGTTACTGACGGGCCGTAGAATTCTCGTTCAAAGGAAAGGAAGAGGTACTACCCAGTGGAGGTCTCCGAGCCACAAGAAAATCGCACCTGCAAGACATCCCAAGTGGGCTCCAGATAAGACCTACGTAGGGACAATTCTCAATCTTCGTCATGAATCAGGTAGAGGTGCTCCCTTGGCTGAAGTGAGATATGAGGGTGAAAAGAAGATCCATTTTATGGTGGCTCCAGAGGGCTCATACGTTGGCCAAACAGTCGAATGCGGTGTAGATGCTGCATTGGCAAATGGCAACACATTGATGCTCGAATACATCCCTGAAGGTACTCCAGTGTATAACATTGAAGGCAGTCCTGGTGACGGTGGCAAATATGTCAAAGCATCAGGTCTTACCGCTACAATCGTTTCAATTGATACGATCAAGGCCATGATCAGACTCCCAAGTGGAGGTCAAAAGATGTTCAGTCCACGATGCAGAGCTACTATCGGTATTGTGGCTGGCGGAGGTCGTCCTGAGAAGCCATTCCTGAAGGCTGGTGCCGTCTGGCATCATACCCGTGGAAAGGCGCGAAAGTGGCCTGTTGTTCGTGGTGCAGCTATGAACGCATGTTCACACCCCCACGGTGGTGGTTCTCACCAATCTCCTGGTAGGCCTACTACAGTAAGTAGACATGCTCCACCAGGTAGAAAGGTCGGTAACATCGCCGCTCGACGAACCGGTCGTAGAAAGTAGTCCGAAGTTGACAGAGAAGAGATTTCTCTTCTCTCTCTCCTTTTCTTTTTTCCCAATTTTCATGCAACTGTATGTCAGTATTACAAGAAGTCATATCCCCATATTTCTTCTCTCATGTAGAGAGGACTAGCAATGCGTCTCATAGCAGTACACTTACCAGAAAGGATTGTGACTGATATCCAAGAACTAGTGGAGAAAGGTCTCTATCCCAATCGTTCTGAAGCGATTAGAATCGCTATCCGTGATCTCCTG
>JABCSP010000226.1 GCA_018238825.1 Candidatus Thorarchaeota archaeon
TATTAGAATGAATTATATCCTGAAATTACTAAACAATGAATAATTCATATGAATGAAAAAAGTCTATGATTTAGTAGCTGATGGAAACAGCAATCCGACATATCTTGCTGATATGAAAATGGAATAAGTCATCGTTTCTATTAGATTCTTACAATAAGAACTTAATAGACTAAAGTCAGTTGAAGGAGGTCTAGAAATTGATTATAGAGTCAATCATTATTATTTCAATAATACTTCAAAGTTTAGCCGCATATTATGCTATTAAATTAATCCCGATAACCAAAAATCTTCGAGCGTGGTTGTTTCTTGCAATTGGTGTTCTACTAATGCTTGCTAGACGCATAATATCATTGACTGGACTGATACTAGGACAGACACCATCTATTCAAGATATGTCTGCTGAGATAGTCGCCCTCATTTCATCAGCACTTATCCTAATAGGAATTACCAAGGTTGCACCACTATTTTTTTCATTCAAACAAGCACAGGAAGAAATAATGGCGCTTCAACGTTATAATCGTGGACTGTTTGAGGCCAGTCTGGATCCATTTGTGACCTTTGACCATAATGGAATTATCTTGGATGCAAATGAGGCTGCAATTCAAGCTACTGGCAAGACCTTGGATGAAATGAAAGGAAGTCGTTTTGCAGACTACTTCACAGACCCAGAAAGGGCGTTTATGGGCGCAATGATGGTATTCGAAAGAGAAGAGGTGCGTGATTACGAGCTAACAATTCTAGGTCCTGACAATAAAAGAATAGAATCGAGCTTTGGTGCCTCACTCTATAAGGATTCAAGTGGAAAAATAGTAGGAGCCTTTGCAATAGGACGTAATATTTCAGAACGTAAGAAAGCACAAGCACTCTACCAAGATCTTTTCAATACTACACCAGTAGGTCTCTACCGCAGTTCACCCGATGGACACATTCTAAATGGCAACCCTGCTCTTTGGCAGATACTTGGATATCAAAATGGCCAACCACCGACAAATATCAATACAAATGACATATATGTTGACAGAAAAACTCGTCAGAAATGGCGGGCTTTAATCAGAAAAAATGAAGTGATTCATGGTTTCGAAGCGAGGATTCGCTGTCAGAACGGAGATATCATTTGGGTTAGGGACACTGCACGAGTATTTCGAGATGATGATGGTCAAATCACATATTACGAGGGTAGTCTGGAAGATATAACTGCAAGTAAGGAAGCCGAGGAATCATTACGCGCTTCCGAGGAAACACACCGCATACTGATTGAGAATATTCAAGATGGTGTTTTTCTCATCCAAAATGGTAAACTTCAGTATGTAAATGATGCTTTTGCAAAGATTCCGGGCTACACGGTAGAAGAAATGATTGGGACGGATTTCCAACGATATGTTGCTCCTGAGGATTTTGATATAGTAATAGAAAGGTACACTCGCAGACAGGCTGGTGAAGATGTCCCTCATGAATACGAGTTTCAAATGCTCTGTCGAGATGGAATTACTAGGGCTCTTGTCAACATGAATGTTGGACTTGTTATGTATCGAGGAGAAGTGGCAAGCTTGGGAACTGTGAAAGATATCACTCAGAGTAGGCAATATGAAAAAGCGCTCAGAACTGCAGACGAGCGA
The DNA here is from genome assembly GCA_018238825.1 of Candidatus Thorarchaeota archaeon. Taxonomy (GTDB): domain Archaea; phylum Asgardarchaeota; class Thorarchaeia; order Thorarchaeales; family Thorarchaeaceae; genus SMTZ1-45. The sequence continues at coordinate 1,617 of JABCSP010000226.1, forward strand.
TCCAAGCTCTATTTGGATATATTGGCGCACGACATATGTAACCAAATACAAGCTGTATTACTTAGCATTTCTCTCCTTTCAAATAACGAAAATGTACCAATTTCGAGTTATCCCGCTAACCAAATACTTGAATGTGTAGAGAAGTGTAATTCGATTATTTCAAAAGTGAAAACGACGGAGAATCTGACTGAAGCTATTCTTACTCCAATGCAACTTGATGTGATATTACATGATTGCATTTCGATGATTTCAGCAAAATGGGATGATGTGACTATCGAGTACACACCTACTTTGACAAATGCAATGGTCATAGCTGACACGTTCCTTGAATACATGCTTTCTAACATTCTTGAGAATGCTGTGATACACAATCATAATGAAGACAAGACTATCTGGGTGGCTCTTGGAGAACGGGATACCGGGTTTGAAGTGATAGTAGGAGATAATGGAAACGGATTGCCAGATACCATCAAAGACAATCTATTCGATATGTCTCGTCGTTCAGGGGGTGTGGGATTACATCAAGCAAAACAGATATTGGACAAGTATGGAGGAAGAATTAAAATCTGTGATAGAGTTCAAAATAATCCAAGTGAAGGTCTAGAAGTACAAATCTGGTTACCAAGTGTAGAATCATCAAGTGAAAAGAAACCTGAGTAATAGTGATATTTATTCTAGGGATCAATTATGTGGATAGGAGTATATTTGGAATCTTGTGGTTCCATCTGTTAATTCTTTGAATGGTCCTTCATTATGAGGAAATATGGTCAAATGTCGATTCTCGACCATATCCACTAGAGTATCAGCGGTTTCTGGAAAAGAGAGGACTGTTGGACAAAATAGCTGATTAAGAGATCATTGTTCTGAGATTGCTAGTATCTCATAGAATCCTTTTGTAGGATATGGAATCACAGATTCGATTGTGAAACCTAATGTTGTAAGTCGCTCAATCATATCCTCAATTGATACAACGCAGAAATATCGATTGTCTGATATGAATACACCATCCCCTTTTGATACCAGATTCTTCTGAACTTCGATATAGTCCTTTGAGTACTGACCAAGAAGAAACATACCCCCTCTCTTGAGAGTACTACTGACTTGTTGATAGAATGTATCCTGTTCAGTTCTTGATATATGTTGACTGGTGTAATAGTCGATGATGATGTCAAATTTTCTTTTTGGAAATTGATACTCCTGTAGTGATGATTGTTCAAGATAGAAATTCTTGGGATTTACTAAAGAGTTTAGAAATTTGGTTCTGCAGATTTCAAGTGCTTCTTTGGTGATATCGATTCCTGTGATTTGAAGTCCTTTTTTTAGAAATGGAAGTGCAGCTTCACCTGTTCCTATCCCTACCTCTAGTAGATTCATACCTCTCTTCGCTTTCTTTAGAAGCTTCTTCAGACATTTGAATTCCAGATATCCATCAGGATAGAAGATCTTCCATAAATCTCCTTTTTCTCTGTAAGTTTGTTTCCATGATTCTTCGTTTGTTTCTTTGGTATTCATCTAAATCATCTTTTTCAAATAGATTGAAACCAAGTTTGAGATATAGACGTAATCCACAGAATCTATGTAATGGGGAGTTCTTTACCACAACTCGTGCAATACTTCACACCTGATGTAGTTATTTGTGCCCCACAATAAGGACAGAAACTGGATGTATGTATAGCTTGCGTGTCTGTTGTGAATTGGGTTGGTGCTTGTGTTGTTACATATGTTGGTTGTGAAACAGTTTGCTTATTCCTACTGTTAGCAATCGTAATGACTCCGATAATAATCATAGCAGTCATAACTAGAGCTGCCTGATCGGTCTGCATAGCTGGTTCATCTGTTCCAAAGAATAGTGCTAAAATGGGTACAATGATGAGAAGCAGTCCTAGTGCAGTACCGCAATTTTTGTCTTGCGTCATGAATATTTCCTTCGTAGGGTTATTTTAGCAAATGCCTTATGTTCATTTCCTGTATATTGTGAATCTATATTCCACTGTCACTCTTGTTCCTCTACTATAATACAACTCTCTTCTGGTTAATATTACACTATTGATTGCACTTTCTTTAGATTCTTCTTCAAGGATTTCTCGTATGAAATCTGCGCAATTGAGATTGGCCCTAGAGCAAATAATGGTGCCATAATAATTACAAATACTGGTACTAAAAAGATGAAAATTGGGAATCCACCAGCAGGGGGTGAAGTCAAAACAAATTGGTACCATTCTACAGTCTGGATTGAAATCAGTACATATCCTATGATTGTCGATATGCTCGCAAAACCCTTCAGTAATTTCATGTACCAACTACCCACACTTTCAGTTTCTGAAGGTAATCTACCTTTGCTCTTCCGTTCGCTTAAGATACCTCCATCTTGCAACAACCATATTGGAGCGATCAATATCATTATGATGCTTGATATCAGCAATAAGATGAAGAAAATTGACATACTGTAGGTAATAGATTGTGCCTCGGGAGCGAGATCTACAAAGCCTTCACTGACAAATATGAGATTGGCAAAATTCTCGATGTTGACCAGAGCAGATGAGAGACCAAAAGTAATGAGTGCAGGAAGCATGAGTCGTCGAAATTGCATGGATTCAGTGACTTTCATGTTACTCTTTTGGATACGATATGAGGCATTTCCACGAGTAAGAAGTTTGTGTCCTTTCCAAAATAGAATTGATAGCCAAGGAGTAACGACATAGACTACTCCACTAATTGTGATTGAAATAAAATAGAGCCAAACAAAATCAAGAAGAATATCTCCTGGTAATATTCTATAGATTCCAAGGTTGCTATCAAATGGGAACGCGCCAGTATACGTGAAAATCACAGCCACACTGATTGTGATTATCATCACAAGTTGAATAGTTACAAAATATCTCCACGGGATAACTGGTTGCATTTCTTGAGAGACCGAATAAGTTTC
>JABCSP010000024.1 GCA_018238825.1 Candidatus Thorarchaeota archaeon
ACAGTTGAAGTTGTAAAGAACTATATCAATGGAAAATGGGTTGAATCTAAAGCTAAAGAAACACGGGATGTTTTCAATCCAGCAACTGGAGAAGTAATTGCGAAGACTCCTATGAGCACAAGGGAAGAAACCCTTGAGGCAATCAAGGTAGCGAATGCTGCGTTTGATCGTTGGAGATCAACTCCAGCTCTTACCAGAGTTAGACATCTCAACAGAATAAGAGATGCATTCGAAGAGAATTTTGAGGAACTGGCTAAGACCCTAACAATGGAACAAGGTAAAGCAATTGATGAGTCCAGAGGCGAATATAGACGCACAATAGAGAATCTAGAATGTGCGACAAGTGTTCCATCACTTCAGATGGGTTACAACTCCGAGGACATTGCTGCAGGGATAGATGAGATGGTCATTAAACAGCCATTGGGCGTGTTCTTCTGTGTTGCACCTTTCAACTTTCCAGGAATGGTTCCAACATGGTTCTGGCCATTTGCGATTGGAGTCGGTAATACCTATATCGTGAAGCCATCAGAGCAGGTTCCACTAAGTCAAGTCAAGCAGTTCGAGATTATCCATGAAATAGGATTGCCTAGAGGTGTGTTGAATATGGTCCATGGTGGACCAGAAGCAGTTAACACCCTGATTGAGAGTCGAGATACTGTGGGAATGTCCTTTGTTGGTTCATCACGTGTAGGAAAATTACTGTATAAGAAGACGGGTGAATTTGGAAAGAGAGCTCAGGTACAAGGTGGTGCAAAGAACTTCATCACAATTATGCCTGATGCAGACTTGGAGAGAACAGTAGCTGCACTGATTACATCGTTCTATGGATGCGCTGGGCAGAGATGTCTTGCTGGTGGTGTGCTTCTCGCTGTTGGAGATATCTATGAACCATTGAAGAAGATGATAGTTGAAGCATCCAAGAAATACACAGTTGGTAGTGGACTTGAAGAGGGAATGCAGATGGGACCCTTAGCCTCCAAGAAAGGGATGGAAAATGTTCTTGGGTTCATCGAGAAAGGACTCAAAGAAGGAGCAGAACTCTTGCTTGATGGTAGAGGCGTTGAAGTTCCTGGACATCCAAATGGATACTTTATTGGACCAACTATCTTTGACAATGTAACTAGGGATATGACTATTGCAAGAGAGGAAATCTTTGGACCTGTTATTCCAATCATCCAAGTAAAGGACCTTGAAGAAGCAATTGATATCATTCATGCGAATCCATATGGAAATGCATCTTCTGTCTTCACATCGAGTGGGAAGACTGCTAGAGATTACCAATATCGAGTCAAGGCAGGAAACATTGGTATCAATATTGGAGTTGTTGCACCTATTGCTACTTTCCCATTCTCAGGAATGAAGGATTCATTCTTTGGTGATCTTCATGGACAAGGTAGAGATGCAGTTGATTTCTTCACAGAAAATAAGGTAGTAGTTACTCGTTGGTTCTAGTTGATTGTAGGTGGTATAAGTGGAACTAGGAACATTTGGAGCTATTATAAAATTCGCATTGGATATTGAAACTAAAGTAGGTAATTTCTACGAATCTGCTTCTGACATTGTCAAAGATGCAGAGCTTGTATCCATATTTGCGGACCTCGTAGTTCGAGGACAAAAGAGAAAGAAGACGTTAGAAAGAGTTCGTAGAGAAAACGTGACTGAGATGATTCTTGAACCCATCTTGGAGTTTGATTCAGAATCATACAGTATCGATATTGAGATTTCTGAGAGTGCTAATAATGATAATCTCAGAACTCTTGTTACGAATATTGAAACCACGCTTCAAAAGTTCTATACCACTGCAGCCTTGAAGACTGATTTCTTAATTGAAGCCGCATATGCGTTCGAATTACTAGCCGAAAAGAATGAAGAAACTATCAAGCGGTTCTCTAGTTGATTTGCTCTAGACACGGGATTTGGGATATATAATCTCGCCCTCTCTGAAGACGATTAACTCACCCTCATAGAACTCGGTCCAATTTCCTTCGGTCAATATTCTAGTAGAGATAATGTATCCGGACTGATTTGGTGTTTCAGTGGGGTCACTGCTTAGATCAACTGACCCTAATCTATTGTCATGGCTTACAAGCTTCACTGTACCAAATGGAGCTCTTTGTTTTGCGAAACGAAGACCATTATTGTGATCGTTCTCATCTGAATAGCAGAAAAGATGAACACCATCTGAGAAGATAGCATTGAGTGTGTTCTTTCCATCATTTAGTTCTCGAAGATTATTTTCAATGAATTCAAAATCGCTCTCATGCCACTCAGTATTACTGCGTTTTGAAAGTGCATCCAAAATATGGCAGAAAGCTTGTTCTGAATCTGTTTCACCAAGTGGTGTGAAATCTTCAAAATTCAACCTATCAAGTTGCGTCAATGTTCCATTATGAGCAAAAGAAAATTCTCTCTTCTTAGACCCCTGACTTAAACGGCGATAAAAGGGGTGAGTATTGAGATAACTAGCTACACCTCTTGTAGATCTTCTAACATGTGAGATAATCGTCTGTGATTGTGTGTAACGTTCCATGAAATCGTAGAGACCACTATCGACGGCAGATTGAGCTTCTTTGATTATTTGTAACCGATTATTGTAATAAAATGCCAATCCCCATCCATCAGGGTTTTCCGCCCCACGTTTCTGAAATATATCTAAGGATATCTTCGCAGTGATTGGAATATTGAAAGAAAGGCCTAGAAGATCACACATGTTTTGAATCCTCAACATGTGCTGAGCAAATGGTACTTGTAAATACTACCACAACTCATCTTCATCTTTGGATTTCTCTTGTTGCGGCTTAGGGGTTTTATCCCACCATGATTTTTGTTCTGAAGTACCTTCCCACGGAGTCGTTGGTTCAGGAATAGGAAATCTCCATAACACTAAGAAACCAAATATCACTTGGAAAGGAAGTGGTATCATAAACATGCCGCTATATCCGAATCCAATAAACAGAAACAGAATTCCAACGAATAGGAAAAGTCCATCCCCAACTATGGATGCAATCAACGCACGTTTCTTAGTTGTCTTTCCGTTATAATATCGATATATTTGGGAAACAGGCACCATTCGCAATAGCAAAAAAGGAAACATAGAGGCAAAAGCATAAGGATGGATCGTTGAGAAGCCACTATCATATGGACCAGAGGATGAGAAACTATACATCCAGAACATTCCTTGGATAACAATTTGGGACATCCATTCGGTATCATACACATTTATCATAACAGGGGCTAATAGCCCGATTATTAGCATAATCGCTCCTATCAACAACGGAAATCTTTGTTGAGCCTGAGTCTGTGATTCAGAGATGCTCTCTTTTTCAGAATCCCCCATCTAACCCACCTACCAATCCGCAAGGATTGAAAGAATATGAATTCTCTGTTAAGCTAAGGTGGAACTGGTTTTTCAAATTTGACTTCGGGCTATACATTGAAAAGCAAAAAAAAAACAGAAGCACTGCATGGTTTCTCAATGAGGGATGTAAATGAAACAAGTCCGTTTGATTATTGTTGGTGCGGGTAACCGCGGAACTGTATATGCATCCTATGCAAAAGAACACCCTGAGAGAGTCAAGATAGTTGGTGTTGCAGAGCCCCGCGACTTCTATCGAGAGAGGATGATAAAGGAACATGACATTCCAGAAGTAAGCGTGTTCACAGACTGGAAAGATTTGGCAAAGGAAGAGAAATTTGCTGATGCTGTGATTATCGCCACTCAGGATCACATGCATAGAGAACCTGCAATAAAATTCGCTAAGAAAGGTTATCACATTCTTCTGGAAAAACCAATGGCTCTAGATGAAAAAGGTTGTAGAGACATCATAAAGACAGTTACAGGAAAGAAGATTATCTTTGCAGTCGGTCATGTGTTACGGTATACAAGGTATACAAAGAAACTCAAGGAGATTCTTGATTCTGGACGCATTGGTGATGTGATAAGCCTCCAACGATTGGAACCTGTAGGATACTGGCATCAAGCGCATTCCTTTGTAAGAGGAAATTGGAGAAATGAGAATGAATCCTCTTTCATGTTACTAACAAAGTCATGCCATGATTTGGACTGGATAAGGCATATCATGGGTAAGAAATGCAAAACGGTTTCATCCTTTGGCTCGCTCACACATTTTAACAAAGAGAACAAACCTGCAAATGCAGGAGATAACTGTCTCGAGTGTGCCTATGAACCACTGTGTCCTTACTCAGCGAGGAAGATTTACCTTAGTTTTCTCAAACGTGGAAATACTGGATGGCCTGTGAATGTTATTACTTCAGAACTAACAAAGGGTGGAATTATTCGAGCAATTAGAGAAGGCCCCTACGGACATTGTGTGTACGATTGTGACAATGACGTTGTAGATCACCAAGTTGTGAATATGGAGTTTGAAGGAGGAGAAACTGCTTCATTCACAATGACTGCCTTTACTAAAGCGAGACAGAGAGAAACCAGAATTTTCGGTACAAAAGGCGAAATCTATGGTAATGGAACGAAAATCCAAATCTACGAGTTCCTGACTGGCAAGTCTGAAATCTTAGATACCTCTGCAAAGGATCCTTCATCTTTGGCAGACCATGGTGGAGGTGACTATGGACTAATTCATGCTTTTATTGAAGCCGTGGCTGAAGACGACCCCAGCAAAGTGCTCTCAGGTCCTGAAGAAGCCCTCGAAAGCCATCTCATGACTTTTGCTGCGGAAAAAGGTCGAAAGGAAGGTAAGGTAATCGAGCTCAAGCACTGAAATGCATAACCTAGTAAAATCATTCGCCTTATTTATATCATTGAGAAGGCAGTGTTAGAAGGAAAGCGGCACCCTCACCTGGTTCGCTAACATCAAGAGAAATAGTACCTTCATAGGCGTCCATAATCTGCTTTGAAAGGTACAATCCAAGACCCCCTCCATTTGTGGAAGTTCCCTTCTTGAAAAGTTTAGAGCGAATGCTCTCCGGAATTCCTGAGCCATTATCTGAAACTCTGACCAAGAATTGACCATCTAGTTCTTTAATTCTAATGCTGACAACTACATCCTCTCCACAGTACCTTACGGAATTACGAATGAGGTTGTAAAAGACAGTTGTTAAAAGATGGTTGCTGGGGATGCGGACATCCTTGGTTTTGAGATTCGATTTGATAATGACTTTCAGTCCCGTATGAACTTCCTCAGATCGGGAGGCAATATTTTGAAGCATAGTAACAATATTGGTTTCTCTTAATTCATCTACTATATCAATTGCATTTAGCAAATGGGTCATTCTCTCACTGGCAGCTCGGATAGATTGTAGATACTTCATTAAATTATCAGTAGAGTGGTCTTCAAACATTTCTGCAGCATCAATATTGGATATTGTAAGCTGTAAATCGTTACGTAAATCATGCTGGAGAAGATCCGCATAGACCTCTAGTTCTCTCTGTTTTGTTTTTCTCGCCTCTTCAGTTTTGATAGCATCTGTGATATCATCGATTGTGGTGCAGACTTGATACGGTTTCCGTTCACCGTTCTTGAATAGAGGAACTGAGTTTACACGAATCCAGCGGTTTTCTCCTCGGAATGTATTGAAGAAACCAATAATCTTGTTTCGAACAGGTTTTCCTGTTTTGAGAGCTACCATAGATGGATTCTTACTGTGAGGGCAATCTGATCCATCCTCATGTAATGCTTTCCACCTCGGGTCGATTATTTTGATCCCCATCAGCTGACCAAGTGTCAAACCAATGATTCTTTCTGCTGCTGAGTTTACCAGAATGATCTTTCCTGCTGAGTCTTGATATATTACACCTTGTTCCATTGTTTCAAATAGAGCCCTGAATGGATCGGGATGTTCAACAGAAACTTCGGGATTAGTATTGCTTTGATTATTGTGGAGGTCGTTGCTCACAATTGATTTTCCGCGGTTACTCATACTGCATCCCCTGAACACCCGTCAAGGAAATCCCAAAGCGTGCGGGAAAAGGGACTCCCCTCTCACATAGATACATTTGGGATAAATATAATAATTAATAAAAGTTTCTTTATTATAATCCCATGGTAGAAAACTGGGAAAACCTAAATAGAATGTGGTATATCTACCGAGTTCTGGTGAAAGGGATGCAGAAACAATATAGAATACTAGTAATTGGATTTCTTCTTGTCATATTGATTGCAGGTCTTCCAAGTCAAGTTAGCGCAGACAGTGACGATGATGATGACGAGTGTATCTCAATCGTAGTGATAACGGCAGAATATCTCGATTATGATAACGATGGTTATGAAGATGACATAATCACTATTTTCAAAGTAATTACTCCCGATGATGATTGGGAAAAGGGAAGAATAGACATTGACTGTTGTGTAGAAAAACCGTCAGGAAAATCGATTTCTACAGAATTCAGTGTATACACAAGAAACGGTGTTGAAATTATGATAGTTTGGTTCGACTGGGCAGATGAATCTGGAGATTATATCCTAATTATCAAAGCAGAAGCGTCAGACTATGATGACGATGATGAAATTGGTCCAGGATACATAGCACATGTTTTCGATCCTCCCGGAGGTACAGTTCTAGGCCAGCCTGAGATTGCAATAATGTACATCGATGAAATGAAATAGAGAATCAAAGAAGTGTAGAACAGAGTGCCCGAACAACTGGCGAGGGGGTACCTTTCTTTACTAATTGCCATTCAAGAGAATCCCTTTGGTACTATTGATGAATTGGCAAAGAGAAGTGGTACTTCCAAACCCACAACGGTAAGAAGAATAAGAGAACTTCAGGCAAAGCGCCTTTTTGTGGTTAAACCTCTGCTCAATAATCGCAATCTGGGTTTCGATTTCTTTGATGTATTCCTAGAAACAAGCAGTATTGATGGTGTGAAGCGGATAGAGAACATAGGTGAAAAACATCCCTACACTTCCTATAATGGACGTTGTTTTGGTGCAATTAATGGAGTTCTTCTTCAATTCCGTACACCAAGTGGTACAAAACCCCTAATTGAAGACTTAGCGCAATACCTTGTGGATGATGGGACAGCTCTCAGTTATAGATTCGTACCTGTAGAAGATGGGCACACAACCTATACAGACCTTAGCCTCAAGGGGTGGGATCAGGTCAATCTCTCGTGGAAGTTTGATTGGGAAGACTGGTTCAACAAAGATGTAAAGTTGATAGATTTTCCAAAAGAAACCAGTGAGGTAGGTAGTGCACTTGAGTGGTTTGATGACAAGGATGCACAAATTCTCTTTGAAGTGATGCATGGGGAAAGGAGGAAGAACCTTGAGATTCTTAAGGCATTGAAAGACCGAGGAATCAACATAACTCCTCAGACATTTAGCAGAAGATACCAAATGCTAAAGGAACAGTGTTTCAGTGGCCACAGGGTAACTTTTGATCCAAGTGTATTTGATATTTATAATAATCTAGTAATAGTAGGCCGGGGAAGTTCTGATCGTATTCAGGAATTACAATCCAAATTACATACAAGACCAATACCGTTCCAATCAGCTATGAGAGCTTCAGGTCCGAATTTCCTCTGGTCAATTAGACTACAATCAAGTCATCTCTCCGCGTTACTCTCTAATCTATATTCATACCTGGATTGGTTGGAAGTATCAATAATTGATTACTCTCACTCGCATCTATACTTTGTATGGCCAGGCAATTATGATAGTGAAAAACACGAGTGGAGAAGAGATAGAGAATTTATGATAGATGATGTACTGAAATAAAACATCGAGAGTATAGGATTAATTCAAAAACAGTCATAGCCTATCCACCTCCAACTGCAGGAAAAATCACAACAAGGTCATTCTCAGCAAGTTTTGAGTTCATGTCAACTACTCTTTGTCCATTGACCATTACAATCTTCGCTTGTTCTATAGTTATTCCAAGTTGTTGAATGAGTTCGCTTATGGTGGTACCTTCATGATGAACCTCAAAAGCATCTCCAATCTCAGTTCCATCTGGTGCAAATCGGCGTAGTGTGACATAGAGTTTGATCATTATCCTCATAATCAACATCACTTAGTAGTAATCAACATCAACATCTTCCTTTGTATAGCCATGACCTTTGAGATGTTGTCCACCACACATCAGAACCATATTAAATGGGAAGAGTCCAAGTCTATCACCGTCTGCCAATACACAATCATTCTTTGCAAGAGTTCCATTAATGAAACAATCACCCAAGTCATTTCTTTGAAAACCTAGACGTTGTACAAACTGAGCAAAGGTTTCGTTTTCAACAGAATCAAACATCAGCACAGTATCTTCACATACACTGCTATCAGGTACAAGTGAACGTAACTTTCCATACAAATGAATCTCTATCATCAATGAATTTCTAGGAACTTGCAGAGAAAGGTGTTTCCTTCTAGAATATTAAGAAAAAGAAAGAGGAGAAGGCAAATTCATTCTCCAAAATACGTTAGTCTTAGACCCCCTTAAAGACTTCATCCAGCTCTTCATCGGTAACATCGAATGTTACGTTGTGGGGCGGAAGTGGTTCAGTCTTGAAGAACTCTGGCAGTCGATCGTCAGCTGCAGTGAATCCAGCTCTCTTGTTGAAGTCACGCTCATTCTTCAGAATGGCCATTCCATATTCACCAATATCGATTTCCTTTCCAAGGAATGCACTTACAGTATCAACCATTCCATTGAGACCATCATCAAAGTCTAATATCGCAAAAGCAATGAATAGACAATATCCTGCAGCGTCAACGTATGCAGTTGTTGCTTGGAAAGTTCTGGATAATTCTGCTTTCTTCAATTCTCTTGGATCGGTCACGTTTCCCTTGATTCCAGCTATCTCTGCTGCAATTGTATATCCTGCAGTATGGTCAGCACCCATTGGGCTTGTGGCGTAAGTCACACCAATTCCGCGAATGGGACGTGGATCATACGCAGGCAATGCCTGTCCTTTAACAACTGGAATCCTTGTCACACCGAGAGCTTCACCGGCAGATTGTGTACCTGAAGCAATTAGTTTTCCAATAACCGAGTCTGGTTTGTAGACTTCTTTCAAAGCCTTAATTGCGGCAGGACCATCACCATATTTGATGAGACCTCCTTCCATTAGCATAGCTAAGGCATTGCCAGCCTCAATGGTGTCAAGCCCAAGATCATTACACAGTCTATTTAGTTCTGCAACATCATAGAGCACATCAATGTTCAAGTTCGTACCAAGAGCCCATACAGACTCATATTCCAAAGGTGAAACATGCGCCTTTCCCGTATCCTCATAAGGGACGATATTTGAGCAGGCCATAACGCAGCCCGGATGACATGCATGACCATATCGACCCTCTGCGGCATCTCCAAACTTCTTCTTTACTTTATCAACAAGTTCATGAATAGCCTCTCCGGAAATCTTCGATGCACCGCTAAAGCGACCCGAACTGAATCCCCTAGTTGGAAGACTTCCACTCTCATTTAGGATATTCTGCAACACATTGGTGCCATAGTTCTTGAGGGCACCAAAGGGATTGCCTTCGTCATCATTGAGCTTGCCAGTTAATGCATGTTTGTCAAGAGCTTCATGAAGTGCTTTTCGTCCCTTGTCAAAGCGGTCTTTGTCCTTGGGGGATGGTACTGCTCCACCAGTAGAATCAGATATTACAGCTACAATTCGCTTTGATCCAAATACTGCGCCCAGACCACCTCTTCCCGCATATCTACCTGGGTCCGTATTTTCTGGATTATTGCCAAAGACTCCAGCTGACTTCATGAGTCGTTGACCTGTGATGCCACATCCAATAATTCCAGGTTTAACTGGATAATCCTTCCAGATTTTTCCAATAAGCTCGTAACATCCAATACCAGCATAATCGTTGGTTTTGACTATCTTGCAGGAGTCTTTTCCAACAACAATACTATACCAATCCTTCGTATCTGGAGGAGGTATACCCTCGATGATTATTCCTTTCACTCCTAGACGACCTAGTCGATTTCCTGTAAGACCTCCAGCATTAGATTCTTTGATACCACCCGTTAGCGGTGATTTTGCGCCAATGCTCAAACGACCTGAAGATGGTGCAGGGGTTCCAGCTAGAAGTCCAGGCGAAATGATAATCTTGTTGAATTCACGTAGTGGATGGCATGTGGGTTCAACTTCTTTGTTGACCACAGCCGATGTGAATGCTCTGCCAGCTAAGGTTTCATATTCCTTAGGAACAGATTCCCATTTGTGACTTAAATCAGTCATATTTATTCTGAGTATTTTACTCATCGTTCAACCTCCGAAACTAAGAAAAATATGAACATCCGGACTAATAGCGATATGGTTTTTATGTTCATATCGATATGAATGATGATTCATAACGATGCAATCGAGGGATTCGGAATTATTGTGGAACAATAGTTGGACTGTTTGAAGAATCTACGAAATTTCTGAGAAGGTGGATAAACCTGCCAGCACAGTATATCCTGGTGGATCACAGGTTGTTCTGTGTGTAGCAACAGACAATATCGAGAATACATCGAAGGAATATAGGGAAAAAGGAGTTGACTTCCTACACGATGCACCCCAACCCTTTGTTGCAGGTCTGGTTATGACAATGAAGGACCCAGCAGGCAATGTTCTTGAGCTACTCCAGTTCAAAAAAGAGTGAGCTTCAGATTTCGTTTAGCGATTACTTGACAAAGGGCCCTGTCTGCAAAGCCCATAATCCATCTTTAGAGAACTCCCCTGTTGCATAAACAATGAGAACTCCTACGAAAATTAGCACAATCCCAAATAGAGCTAGCGAATTAATAGCTGAAAAGTTGGTTTGAGGGGCAATCCAGGATATTGCGGCAGTAACTAACACGTTGGAAATGAGGAATATTATTCCCATCCAGAATATGAATCGTCCAATACGGTTTCTCAGAGGCTTTGACATAGAATCTGTTTCTGACTTGGGTTTCGTTAAATCGTTCATGCCAAGTTCATATTATCATGAGATGAGATAAACTTTCAGAGCGCTATACCGAGCTCACTCATCCAACTCTTTGCCAACAGAATATGCGGCATTAATTCTGTTTGAAGAGCGTATCTATCGAAGCTAAATAGACTTCTACAAACTTAGCCTGACCGAGGAGAGCATCTGAAGATCGAGTGATTTTGTCCCAAATCGATTTCATCTCAGCAACCGTTGGAAAATCAAGGTTTAGATCCTCTATTGCAACGAGTGCATCAAAACTAGATGGTAGATTCTTTACACCTTCCACAAATTCACGAATGTAATCTTCATAAATATCAGCAAGTCCAGCTAGTTTAGCATGATTACTCTCAATCAGCAGGAGAAATTTTTGAATTAGAGGATGGTTTCTGAAGTCAGGTTTAAGATTCCAAGAACTACCTACCAAGGGTACAGATTTTCTTCCGACAAAAGATCGTGGATACGTACTGAATTGTCCAATCAGATTCTTTTGCGTTTCAACTTCATTTTGAACAATTGTTGACAGATTGTTAATGATACTGAAGTACTCACTAAGTGCACCTAGGAGTTTTTTATTTTTCAGGAGTTTCTTTGTTGATTCATCAGGAGTTGTTTCCCACCCACCTAAATCATCTATTGTGGTGACCAAATCATTTGCTTTGGACAGCACATCGAGTAGTTCTTGGGGTTTCATCTGATTCTCTAGCTCAGTGACTTCGAGATATTTGACATCTATATTATCGTGCACCGCTTCAATAATCTCCCACTCAACACGATCGAGAGCTGCTTCAAGAGGTCCTTTTTCACCAAAACCAGAGAGTCCACTGCGTATGGAATCGTCTCCAGTCAGTGCTGTCAATGCAAACATTCTGTTGAGTGTGGTACTTAGCATGGCACGATATCTCTGTTGGCCCAATGATATTACGACATTATGACTTTCAAGTGATTCAATGAGGTCGACTTCACCCACTCGTTGCAGTTTGATTGGCTCTATTGGTAAATCTACTTCAAATCTTGGAGGTAGAAACTCACCTTTGATGTGGTTCTGTACAGCTTGACGGATTACCAATGATAAAACACAGAGTTCACCAAGTTTCTTTACAGCTGATACCATCTGATTTGTAGAATATCCAGACTCGGTAAGCAGGTCTGATGCAGCATTTCTATTTTGAAGAAAGTCGTCAGTATAGTTCATGGTCTATCTCCTATTGATTGATGAAAGGTTCAGTGAAAACTTGTGCAAGAATAACTCTCTTTAGTCCAACATAAGGCGCTATTGGGGATATACATAGAAGTTTGAAGTGTTTCCATACTTGAGTCTGTGCTAGAGGATAGAGAAGCAATTTCATTGGGTAAAGAAGAAACCACAAAGGTGTACGATACGCGACTATGGGCAAAATCCGATGATCCACTACTTAGTAAAAATAGGACAAGAATATGTGTTTCATGCAGTAGTAAAAACACCATAATCATCTATTTCGATGATAGCTCCAGTACGACAAGTGATGGATGGTATTGGAAGGAATGGACTCGGGAGTTCAAGTGCTTGGACTGTGGCAAGTATTATGAAATCAATAACTCAGAAACAAAGCGAAAATTCTACACACAGTAATCATGATTTATGAACTACTCAAGTGTTCGAGTGCCTGAATTGCCGCGGGTAATCCCTCACGATAGGATGGGTACTTCAACTTCCACCCTAACACATCTTTCAACTTGCTATTTGATACTATACAATCGATTCCCATTGTATCTAGGAGAAGCTTGCCCATGATGATTCTCGCTAAGATTCTAGGTATATTTCTTATTTTAGTTATTCCAGCACAAGATGCCATGAATTCCGTAAATTCTCTTGTAGTACAGGGTGTATCGTCAGCAATGATGAAGGACTCATTGATAGGTAATTTGTCAATGGCAAGTGCATATGCCTCAGCACAGTCTTCAACGTGGATTCTTGGTACGTGATTATCACCCTTACCCACGACCCCGAATTTTCCCGATTTGAGCATGTTATACATTTTAAGAAACATTCCACCCGGACCATAAATTTGACCTGGAATCATCTGGATGATTGGGTGACCCTCAGCTCCTGCTGTATGAATTAGATGTTCTGCATCTATTCCTGCTAATGTTAAACCGAATCTCTCTATAGGCCAGGTTTCATCTGCAACTTCTCCAGGTCCTGTCATGTAGCTAGTACCCAAAGTGAAGATAATGGGGCACTCCAGCTTGTATCCTATATCAAGTGCTGAACGTGTGAACTTGGTGGTTCGTTCAGATACTATTTCAAACTTTTTTTGTGACATTCGTCCAAACTCTATTGGCATCGCAATTGATACAACAACATCATGAGGTGTCAAGGTGGAAATGAATGCATCAGGATCAAGTAGATCTCCAAGGATGCCGTTTACTCCACGACTCTCAAGTTCAGATAATGCAGCTGCGTTCCTACTCAGGACAGTCACATCATAGCCGCGTGTTAGTAGCTTTGGAACAAGATGTGACCCCAGTAGACCTGTGCCGCCAAGAACGAGAACTTTCATGATAGTGAACCGACCTTCCTTTCACTATTGGTTCTGTTGATTATAATCTTGTGTCATTCAGCAACATTGGAATTACATAGCTCAAGAAAGAGGAGAAATCTGTCTTTTTGAAAGATTAACCATCAATCATGATTCATTAATTCTGTTTGAAGAGGAAATACACTCGAGTTGCTTCAGTTCATTAAGGAATAAATATGAGATTTCCTTTGACCTATCTATTTACCAAGCTCGCACCAAGCGAGTCACGTAAAATATCAAGTTCATCAATACCTGAAGGAGCTCTCCTCACTAGTTGTCGGTATGGTTTCAAAATTGAGTCAAGAATTCTTGCTGATCGAATAAGTCTATTCCAAGATTCTACAATAGGATGATGCCGCTGGATTCGGATATAAACATCGAAATTGTGTGGAGCATAACTTGGAATCCAATCCGCAATGTCTGCAAGTGTGAATAAGTGTGGAATGCAGCTGGGGTAAGCTCTCTCGTCAAGCATCACATATGGTCTGTATGGCGTTCTATCAGGATGATCTTGTAGTAGACCAGAACAACTTTCTATCGTATCAAATCCGTAGTCATTCAAAGCTGTGATATGATCTCTTATAGAGGGGTCCACGTAGTCAATGAAGTTGGATGTGTTCTGTTTCTCATGATAAGGAGCTCTTCTCAACTCACGATACCATTCGATTTCATGGTGTGCCCAAATAATGCTTGGAAAACGTCCAGCTAAAACACGGGTTCTGTAAGTGTGAAGTAATCCTGTCAATTTGCCTAAAACTCCAAACAGCCGCTCCCAAGCGAGGAGATATTCTTCATTATCAGTAGAAGATGGATAGGATACAATAACATCACCATTATCATCTAGTTTCGGTATCCAAAGAGCACTATTAGCAGCAGTAACGACATGGGCTTCTACGCCGGGGTAGCTTCGATGGTCAAAAATAATCATTGGTTGTTCTGCAGATTCTTCGATTAAGCCAGTAGCTACTGCAAGTACATCATATCTATTATTACGAAGAAAATTCGTAATTTTATTGATTGATAGTGTCATAGAACTTCTTCACATTATCATACTATACATCAAAGCTTACTAAAGTCTTTGAAACTCATCAAATCGGGATGTTTGTAATCAAATAGAAAAGAATTACAACTCCCAGGAAGATATAGATTGGGCTCAGCATTAGGACTTTCTTATCTGTAAGGTGTGAATTCCAGAAGAATATGATTCCTGTAATTATATAGATTACGATTGATGCTTGAACTAATGGTTCGGGATACATGCTCATTGACAATACGAAAACAGCAATCGTGATGCCAAAGGAAAACGGTGTTTGTTTGATAGATTCTCCGATAGTCCGATATTCTTTGTAACCTTTGAAAAGTATAACATAGATGAGAGAAAATCCAACAGCAAAAAGAACTGGAAATTGCATCACCTCTATACTAATCGTCCAAGGAAGGAAAATCTTCAGTAATTGCATGAGGAGGATTAGAGGTGGTCCAAGTATAGTGTGTTTCAATCTTCTTGGACTCACCTCTTCTAGGCTTTGGTTCGTGATGCTTGTCAATGGAATAGAGTAAATCATGTTGATGAAAACCAATGAGCTAACGACACAGAGGAATAACAGGTTGATAAAAAGAGAGAGCAGAAGACCCAGAATCAAAAATGAAATGAAAATCTTCACAGCTTCACTTCTATTGACAACACCCTGAGCTAAAGGTTTTCTCAGAATTTTCTTTTCATCTTTCTTGTCATCTTCAATATCATATAGATCGTTTAACACATAAATCGATGAATAAGAAACCAAGAAGGCAAGTAGTCCCAACAGGAGTTGTAACGAGTTAATCGGGACGCGAAACAGAAAAAGAAGCATGACTCCCACTGAATATAGTCCTATGTTCTTAGGTACATTATCTATTAGGTTCCGGAACAACAGAACTCTCCGATACATTGTGGCGATTCTCAATTTTTTTTATCTAATCACCATTTATTAAAAAGACGGAAAAAAGGGTATGCTAACAATAAAGGATGGAAGTATTTTTACGAGATTTCTAGATTCTGATGGGAAATTGGAGAACAGATTTATCACTAGGTCAGTTTGTGAAATCATCATCCCGGTTATCCTGATTCAATTCATTGTGTTATTGTCCGCTATAGATGCAATAGAGTAGAGAGGCAATTTCATTGGTCAAAAAAGAAACCACCAAGGTGTACGATACGCGTCGATGGGCAAAATCCGATGATCCACTACTTAGTAAAAATAGGACAAGAATATGTGTT
>JABCSP010000227.1 GCA_018238825.1 Candidatus Thorarchaeota archaeon
ACTGGATTCAGAGCGAGAGAACGAGGTCCTGTTGCATCTAAAACTTCCACCCGGAATTGATGGAGAAGCACAGAAGGATTCTCCCTACAAAGCTAATACGCTGACCTTTAGATTTCTTGATTGGTTACCAAGGGCTGCATCTGAGGACACAACCAAGGCAAATCGTGCAAAGAAGACTGGGCATTTTCATAGGGCTCAACAGCTGATCTTCAGAGCTGCAAAGTTTGAAGATATGCATGAGCAGCTAATGAATACGATTCAGTTCCAGCATGTGACCCACCAGCTCTCAAGGCTCAGTCGGAAAAAGAACAATGATTCGAAAGAGATTGTTAAATTAGTTGAAGAAGCTGGTATACTAAAGAAGTCACGACGGAGTGCACCACCCCGTATACTTCTACGTGGACATAGAGTTGTCCTTCAGATACCGTTCCTGTCCCCGAATGGTACAGTGAGTTCCAAGGTTTTTGGAGATAAGGAATATATAACAGAGGCTGGAGCTGATAGGGGACTAAGAGTACCAGTTGCTCTCTCGGTAGAAAAGGACACCAAGTTTGTAGACCTGTTGATCTCAGTGGAACCTCTCATTGCAAAGAGGATGCTGCTGAGGAAGAATGCGTCGGTCTTACAATCCAAGGTGGACAAGAGAAAGAGTAACTGGGAACAAAAGCGACCCGGGCAAAAACATCCCCGATCCCTTAGCAGGAAACTAAAGCACTTCAATGCTACGTGGGATAAGATTCGTCGTCTTGACAGAGAGATTGCACGCATCATTGCCGCAAAGACTGTATGGTTCTGTGAAGAACATGATGTGAAGAAACTGTTCTTCGAGGACCTACGAGGTTTTCAGGGACATGCAGGCTCCAAGGACCTTTCGTGGTCATTGAATGCAAACTTATGGGGGAAAATCATTGAAACTGTTCGGTACATGAGAGAGTCACTTGGACACTCAAAATATAGTGTCTGGACAGTGAACCCACGATATACATCACAGACATGTCATGTGTGTGGTGAGCGAGGATTCCGGGTCAATGATGAGAGCTCTAAGACAAAGAAGAAGGGCGGGGAGTTCTTCTACTGTTCAGAGTGTGATGTTCATCATCATGCTGATATTAACGCAGCAAGGAACATAATCCATGTTCAATCCAAATCCAGTGTCGTTCCTGGACGGACAGCTTGAAGTTCGAGTTTGTCCACTTTACAATGAACGATGCCATCATCTATGCACTCGCTTTCGATTAGACTCTACCACGGACTAGACGAGGACCTAGAATATCATGGTAGAGTTGTAGATACGTATTATCCTCTGAAACAATAGCGACTAGTGACTTAGATTCAGATGCCCCACCAACAAGAATCTCCTTATCATCTATCACCGATAGTAACATTGGAGTCTTTGTCTGCCATACTCGCCAACCATCAAGTAGTTCAAGGTCAAGTTCTTGTTCCTCAGTCTCAGGGATAACAAGTACTCTGCGCTTTGGTTTCTTGATTTTTGCAAGTTTATTCATGTCAATACATGAGGGGTCAATCACAGATATGATAACAGAATCTTCAGCTCTGTTCGCCATGTCAATAATATGAGCGCATGCTTCTTCATTACCTGAGAGATACCAAGTGCGATCAGAAGGACCTGCAAGCATATCATCACCAAGATCATGGATTGCTGCAAGAAGGTCTAACGTTCCTTGTGTAGTATCAGAAACTCCTTTGATAGTTTCTTGAATTCGTTCCTTCAATGAATCCATCTGCTCCTTTTGATCAACAGACCATCGCCGTAGCGTTTTCTCACCCTGCTCACCAAATGAGGATAATGCTTCATTTCGAGTCTGTTTCAATTCAGAGGTCTTTTCATTAGTTGTATTAGTGGTTTTAGTTACTGAATCAGTTATTTCAAGATTCTTAGCGGTGAATGTAGTACGAGCATTTTCTACAACACGTGATGATTCTGAACTGGTTTTTGTTTTCAATTCTAAGCCAATTGTTTCAAACTTTCGAGATGCATGCTGATTTGCAAAATCTGTGGTCTTCTTAGCTGTTTCAACCACTTCATTTCGTTTCTCAGTCATTCTAATCGATATCGATTCAACAAATCCCTTCAGTTCTTCCGATGCTACTTCAGCAGCTCTACCTGTTTCAGTAAAGCTCACTGAGAGATCTCCCGCTATTTCACCATAATCTTGAGATGTTTTTTCGGATATCTCAATCTCCATCGTCGAGAGTTCCTCTTCCATCTGCGTCGATATATTTGTGAATGCATCATTACCCTTAGTCAATGCTGTTGATGCACTATCACCAAAATCATTCAATCGATCAGTTACTATTGATTCAGTATTCTGGAGTAAAGCAAGTGTTATCTCTTGGAATTGATTAACATGTTCATCTCCTCGTTCTTGAATAGATACTGAAGCCTCAGATACCGCCTTTTTTAGTCCTTTTTGCATTAGAATGAGTTCGTTTTTCAACTTGTTACCATGAGCATCAAGGGATGTTGCTATATTTGATACAGTAGAATCAACCCAAACTTGAGCTGCATCAAAAGCATTAGCCACCTCTGATCTACGAGTTTCAAGATTGACCAAAACCTCATCTTTTGCTTTACTGTGTTCTTTCACATTGGTGGTTTGATTTTCTGCAACAGAGGCCTGAAACACTTCTATACTTGCTGCCGCAACTTTTACTCTTTTTGTGGCTAACCTGTTCATCTTTTTACTCGTATCAGCTAATCCACGCTGCAGGTAATCAGTTTGTTCTATTGTGAAGCTATCAGCTATTGTTTTTGCCTCATCTGAACTCTTACTAAGCGTTGCTTCAGTAGATGCACGAATATTGTCCAGTCGGTCGGAGATGTTGTCACGAGCACCATCAACTGTAACGCTAAATTCCTGCGAAACCTGTTCCATGTTTTCGATGAACTGCTTGACTGTACCAGACTCGAGGTCCCGAAGATTCTGTTCCGTAGTTTTCACTGAATCTTCAAGATCACGCAGAGTCTTTGCCATGCTTTCAGATATATCTAGTCGCCTTTGGATTGATAACTCGCCAAGTACTTTCTTAGCTGTGTCAACAGAAGATGTCACCTCATCAATCTTGAGAGATAATTCTGTCGAATACTCCTGCTGTATTTTCTGTGAATCTTCTTTAAGACTTAGCACTTCGTTTTTCAACGAAGTTCTGAACTCTGTATGAACAGATGAAATTATGTCACGTGCTTCAATGGTCTGACTTGATAGGAGACCGTTGAATGTTGCCTCAAGTCCTTGGACTAATGTCATGAACTGTGTTGTCATTTCTTCCAAACGAGTATGAAATTCAATTTGAATTCCTTGCGAATGTTCATCTAGTCTACCAACCTGTTCGGTTATTGCATTTCCAATTTCCTTCTGAATCCGATCAGATTGAGAGTTTATTGTTGAAACACTCTTTGTCATTCTTTTGTCCAATCTACCGCGAAGACCTTCATAGAGCTCTTTCGATTCACGAACTTGTTTCTCAGTTGCTGTTGTGAAGTCTGCAATTAATTCATCAATTTTTATTCCAACGTTTCTTTCAAAATCGTGAGATGTTTTTTTAACAGAAGTTAACATCGCATCATTTTTGGTGGATGTTGACTTGATTACAGAACTGAAAGCGGATTTCAAACGACTATTCATTGCAACTGCTATTGTATTTAGCTCAGAGGTTTCTGTATTCAAAATGCTTGATACGTCTTCTGAGGTTTCTGTTAGTTTCACCTCAATATCTGAAACTGTTGATTCAACCCATTTGTTTAGAGCTGTGTGAAGCTTCTTTGCTGTTGCATCACATGATACAACTTTTTTCTTATTCTGCGCTTCAAGAAGCTCAAGAACCATCGTACGAGTTTCTCCCAGAGTGGTTTCACACTCTGTTCCGAGAGATGTTGCCATTGTCATGAGCGAACCATATTCATCGTTTAACGATTCATTCACACGATCCATATGGGTTGTGAGTGAATTCTTGACTACTGCCAAATAATTAGAGTCTGTTGTAGATACTTGATCTAATTGCGAATTAATAGACTGGGATGCAACATCCATAAATCCGCCAACTTCATTCTTCCATTCATCTACATCCTCACCAACAGAGTCAGTAATTTCCACTGCCAGATTGATTCGAGCCTTGGCAAACTCTCCATATTCTTTGGAGAGATCTCGTGATTCATTGACTACTTCATTCAACGATTCTTGGCCAGCAAGATACGCTTTACCAAGTTCTCCATCAAGGTTATTGAGAAACTGAGCGATTTCATTTGAAACTCCAGTTATTACTGCAAGACCTTCATCTTTCAGGACTGTTCGTATTCCTTGAACAAATCCATTTAGATCTGGAACATGAGCAAGGATATTGTTTGCAAGGAACACATCTGCGGTGTCTTCATATTTCTTTGCCAAATCCAGAATAGGATCCATGTCGGCAGGCTGTCCGTAGAGATGCACGGGCAGGATGGCCTTGGTTTTGGGGGTGATGGCCGCCTCGATCTGGGAGACGTCGATGTTGTGGCTTTGCGGATCCACGT
>JABCSP010000228.1 GCA_018238825.1 Candidatus Thorarchaeota archaeon
GATGTCTTTGACTTCACTATTGATATTGTTAAGAGGGTCGTACACACGACCGTTCTTGAGGATTATATGACGTGCCATTAGTCACATACCCTCCTAAGTCCGTCGAAAATCATTCTCAGGACTTCTCTATCCGGTAACACTCCCTTTGGTGGCTCTACAACCTTCTTTAGGTACAAAGGAAGACCATCCATTCTTGCAGCAGCCCCATCACACTCTATCCCAGAGAGTGCCGTGGGAATATTTACTTCAGCAATTAGTGAGGTCATGTTATTCTTCGGGTCCAAGTTGATGATGGGTATTTTAGCCAGATGCTTCAATGCACGTCTAGGAAAGTGTGCTGCCGGATCAGCCGCTATATTGAGAAACGCATCACATTCTTCTCGCACCAACAGGTCTACTGCAGTGTACTCTCCGGGTTGGTAACGTGGATATCCCCTACTATAGTCAACTGCAAAAGGATAACCAGTCTGCCATGTAGAAGTCTTATTGGCTCCAGCCACGTTGAAATGACCCCTCATCGGCATCAAATTCCATCGTGTGTAATAGTTAAGGTCCTGAATAAGACGAATGGCAGCATCCACATTGCGATGTTTTCCCTTGGACTGTGAGAGACCTAGTCCAAAGAAAAATGCACCATACTTTGCGTTTTTCATAGATGTGACTATATCTGAGATTTCAGCAAGTGACAGACCACCTACGCTTTCAACATCTAGCTTATGACCACGAAGAATAGCTCTCATAGCATTAAGAAGCTCCAAGTCGCTTCCAGGGGTTATTCTTACAAATCGATTAGCAGCCTGAGCAGTCATGCTCTTACGAATATCAAATACCCAGATCTGTCGCTCATTCTTAGGGTCCTTTACAAATTCCCCAGCAGCTCTAGTGTATCTACTCATGTGTCGGGGATGCGCGAATTGAGGATTTGCACCCCAATAGATTACAAGGTCGGACCGATGTCTAACTTCAGCCAGAGACCCATGTGGTTCTCCGGATTCCTGACTTCCTAATATTGTGGTTCCATGACAGACTGATGATGTATTATCGACTACCCCACCAGTAATCTCTGCAATCTTGTACGCTTCACGATGAGCATCATTCTCTGTTGAACTAAGACCATAGACGAGTAGACGTTTTGAATTAGCAAGTATAGTTACAGCTCTCTGAATAGCCTCATCCAAAGTAGCTTCCACCTTTGAATCGTCTACTCCAATTGTCGGATGAACAATCCGATCTTCCAGATGATTGAGGAATTTTGTTCTACTGATTGAGCATCCATTTTTGTTCTTGGTAATTCGATTCGCGGTTATTGAAATCACTAGATCGTCACACAGACAGCCACAGAATGGGCATACAACATCTTTCAATTCAGTCAACTAGGTCCCCCCGATTGCTTCCTTGAGAAGTTGCTCAACTGTAAGAACTTTCTCGCCCTTGGCTGAATAAATCACCACTGAAATATTCTTGAAATTAGGCATCCCACTTTCTTCTGTATCTGATCCAGTCACCATATTGACATAAGGTCCACATGGAATGAATACAATACCGGGTTCAGCACGTTTATCCAGACGACTTTTGACTATGACTTCACCATATTTTGATTCAACTAGAACAGTATCACCCTCACTGATTCCAAGCACCTTCAACGAAGTGGAATCCATCTCACAAACTGAAACCTCATCAAAGTATTCCTTACTCATCTTACCTAGTTCCATCCCTCGACCCTGTTTCAGAGTTCGACCCGATGTGAGAAGAGCTGCAACACCGACTTTGTTCATGCATGAATGCTCCTAGAGGTTACAGGTCAGGATTGTCCAAACCAAGTTAAGAAGTCTTGCAGTAAAGTGTCAAAATATATTTGGAGAGAATCAGCTACTTCGAAGGCTTTATCAAAAACCCATATCTTACAATTGTGAGTGAACTGTAAGAGACTCCTGTGTTTCACCTTTCTC
Source organism: Candidatus Thorarchaeota archaeon (assembly GCA_018238825.1). GTDB lineage: Archaea > Asgardarchaeota > Thorarchaeia > Thorarchaeales > Thorarchaeaceae > SMTZ1-45. Next base: position 1,950 of record JABCSP010000228.1, read on the forward strand.
ACGACTGCTGTCACCAGCCTTCGATAGACCGGGATCTTTCAAAGTGTCATGAGCTTTGCCCCTCTTCACTGGAACATCGTTCCTCTGATGGGACTCGGCTTCTGTCCGCTGCGTTACCTCACACGCACCAGTAGGTGTGATAGCAGACGGTGTTTCCACAGCATTTACCATGGCAGGGTCTTCACTCCTCGCAAATGACTCTGTAAGAGTCAACTGGTCATAGGGGTCGGCCACGGACTCCCCTTTCGAGGCTGGTGTCCTCTGGGGGAGTGCGGACTTCCCATGAGAAGAACGAGTCTTCCTCCGGGCTTTCAGTATGGCTCGATCTCTAGGAGTGAACCACATCCCTAGTCCGTTCATAATGTTCTATGGTCCTGTGAGTATATGAACTCATACAATTTCTATATGAACTTCTAGCTTTGAAAAAGATTCATTTTGCAGTTTTTGTTATCGAAACAGAAGAATTCTGATTTGGTCCAACTCATATCAGTAGTTCTTGGTTCACGAAACACTACCTACTTATGCACTCGCTCATATTTTTGAATCAGGAACTGAGAGGAATATTCAATGAAATTGGTCAGAATTCTTGTATTCATTGTTATCTTAGTGGGTATTATTGCAGCAATCGCGGCTACAATATATGGATGGGTTTTAGGTCAGACGATTTTCATCTCTACATACAACACAAAGGCTGGCGTTAATTATTGGGCAACCTGGACCCTAAATAATAATATTTTCACAGCATCATTATTGCTTGCAATTCTAAGCAGTCTCGTTACTGTATGGTCTCGGTCTACCTTCCTCTCATTTATGTCAGCACTCACACAGACAGGACCAGCCGCTAAAGTTCAGCTTGACCAAAAAACTGCAATTTTATGGAGGCTCCTAGAATTCGGAGCATTCTTCCTATACTATGTATCAACTGGAGGCTATTCAGTAACTGGTCAAAATGTAGCTTTTCTCATGATGCTCGCGGGAGATGGTTCAATCGCGATAACCGGAGATCAATTAGCTACACTCTTTGCTTTACCCTTCGCACCGGGAACCTCTGCTGCATCAATTCAATCTCTCATACCTGCGATGGAAATGTATCAGCTATATCTCGGTCTTGTTGCTACAGTTATTTTTGTAACAGCAGCTCGCTTTACATTGAGCATCATAACTGACCTCATGATGCAAAGGAGAGACATCTTTGTTGTGATTTCAAAGGGTCTCTTAGTAGGTGCATTGATACTTCTACTGGAAATTCTCGCAGTACCTACTTGGACCGTGAATGCAGGAACATGGATGAGCTACATTGCTATGATTATTGCTCTGGGCGCATGTCTCTTTGGTTCCTTTGCTTTCATGGTGATTCGAGTTAGGTCTGGTGATGTTCGACAACGTCTCAGAACAAAGATAGCATCACTAGAGGATGATTTAGCTCGTCTTCAGGGAGAACTGCTCTCTCTCAGACAGGAGTATGAGGGTGCTGCTCTCTCTGCAGAAGATTACCGAAAACGCGTTGGTCTACTTATGGAGGACCGTGCGAATATTGCAAACGAGCTCAGACGTCTAAAACTTGAACGCCTAATTCCAATAGGGGGAAGTCCTCGCAACTTCACTCTTCTTGCAGTCTTCTTGATTGCTATTGTTGTAATGCTTCCAATAACACAGGCACTCTATTATGGAATTCAAATGCAAGGTGACAAGTATGTTGATTGGAAGTTCGACCTTCAAACAGCGAAGGAAATCGAGATTACAAACTGGGCTGCAGGAATTAGCGATCTTGAGATCAAGACTCTTGATGATCTCACTTCAAATGCTACCCCCGAAAGTGAAATAGAATCTCTAACTACTGTTCGGCAATGGGACCAAACAGCGAGTTACTTGCGTATGCGGAATCAAATTGGTGCGAATTGGATGCAATTAGCGGATTCTGATATTGTGTATCTTAAGAATCATGAATATTGGATTGCACCCTTGACCTTCGAAACTGGTCAAACATGGACCAGCTTCATCAATCAACATATCATTTACACTCACACAGAGGGAATGATTGTTCTAGATGCTTATAGTGGTGAGCTAATAGAAGACGACAATCTAGTTGCCTTACTAAATCGAACAGAAGAAATCAACTTCTTCTATGGAGAAGGCCTAGGATTCACCGATAGTGTCTTTGTGAATGTGGAAAACTTCGAAGAGGTTGGAAACAGCTCGTTTAGTGGAACTCCCGACTACACACTAACAGGCTTCGAATCATTTTACTACCTCTTGACACTTGGTACTCAAGCTTGGTCATACTTTGGACAGGATATGGATATGTTAGTAGAACGTGACATTAAATCTCGTGTTCAATCCATAATGCTCCAAGGTCTTGAAGTAGACTCAGACCCCTATATTGTCATAGATCCATCAGGGAACATATTCTATGCAGTTTCAGTCTTCATAGACTATGATCTCTCAACTGGTTATGCCCATGAGAACTACATGCGGTTCATGGGCGTGGTCCTTGTCGATATTGAAAATGGCGAAATGGAATTCTACAATTCACCAGATTCT
>JABCSP010000229.1 GCA_018238825.1 Candidatus Thorarchaeota archaeon
AACCTGTCCACCTTCTCCCTGAGATATGCAGGTTCAATCGGAGTTGACTTGACCTTTGTCATTAGATACGCTATTCCATTGATGTCAGTCCCGCTGGCTCTATAACCCCGTGCGATGGCACTGACGATTGTTGTTCCACTTCCAAAGAATGGGTCATTGATGTGGGCGTTACTATCTGTGATATATTCATCAAAGAGTTTCTCTACAATCTGAGGAATGAACTTGGCTGGATATCGATGGTGCCCATGAGTCCACTTGCTGGTTTCCTTTCTACCGCACTCAGCAAAGGACCAGCTATCGTCAACCTGCGTCTTCTCAAAGAGATTGAGCACTGATTTGGCGACATCACCGAACTCAGACTTCTCAGGCATAAAACCACTATATCAACGACCACGATGGTCCTTATGACTCCACCGGAAAATCATGCGAACATTACACCGGAATCCATTTCCGCACTTTCTTTTTGTATTCGAGATATTCATTACCAAAATGCTCCTCAAGCAGGTTCTCCTCATAGTTCGCAAGAGTGTTGTAGTAAACAAAGGTGATCAACCATACGACAATTGATGCAAGAGATAGCGTAATGATTGCCAGTCCAAGATAGATGAGGAATGTTCCGAGGTACATAGGATGTCGAACTCGACCATAGACTCCTTCTGACGCAACACCTTCAACCTTGGCATCGAAGAGGTCCTTGTGAGAGGCGTTCATGAAATAAACCGCGACTATAAGAATCGCAACTCCAATGGGCACATTCAACCAGATGAGGTTCATGTCGAATAGGAATGTAGTGATTCGTAACAAGAACGAATCAATAATCCAGACCGCAAGGAACACAATCATCAGAATCATCTGGTTCCGATGGTTCCCAGGTTTTTCTCCAGTGAGATGCTCATGTCTGTGCTTACTCATGGTTGTTCACTCTTCCTTTAGCTTAACCTTCTTTTAACAATCATTAACAGAGCAACGTACTGACAACAATCTTTGGAATTGACATCCGATTGCGAAGAACATTTGCCTTTTATCCTCCCTATCGAATGTTTTCTTATGAGGTTTAGAGTTCTTCAGATTGTATCAGTCGTTATCCTAATGGTTCTTCTTCAGGGTACCGCTGGCAATCCTGATTCTTCCTATCTTCCAGCAGATTCCATATCATATTTTCCTGATACTGAGTGGACAGCCACAACACCTGAAGAACAAGGAATGAATTCTACTATTCTGGATGAGATGATTCAATTCATTGAGAATGAGAGTGCTCCTATCAAAGGTCTCGTTGTCACAAGAAACGGGTTGGCAGCAGCTACCTACTATTTGGACGAAGTTGGACATTACTTAGATAACTGGTTGAATGAACTAGGAGAAATTGTTGGTCTTTAAATATCATAAGATGACCACAGTAATGTGAGGTTGACCAGACACGTAGAATGACCTCACGGAGTCCAATCCATTGCCGTTTATGGACGTACATCACTCCGGTGTCCATGCTTGTACAACTAACAATGAACGGTACATCGTGAAAGAGGGACCAATGGTCAATACATCCTTATGGTCCCAGTCATCGGTGTAACAGCTGTCATCTTGGTTGTGGTTGCAATCACGGTAATCTATGTTCGAAGGTCATGATATCCATCAATCGTTCTAACGTCTGGGAAAATTGATATAGACTGTCTGAAACTGCACAGAAGTATGGCTGATGTACAGATAATTCCCACAGAGTTTACTTCTGATGGTGAAACAATTAGAGGTCATTTCGTAGTACCCGAGGGTGATGGACCTTTCCCCGGAATCTGTAAGTTTCATGGATTTCCAGGTAGTCCCGACCAGGTTCATGGTATTGCAACAAGACTGGCCCAAGCTGGTTTTGCTGTCCTCGCTTTCGACTTCAGAGGTTTCAGAAAGAGTGATGGAATCTTCTCTCTAGCTGGGGAAATCAAGGATGCAAAGGCCGCTGTTACACATCTCCTAGAGTCCGACCTAACAGATGATTCATGGGTAGGAGTCTATGGTGCAAGCTATGGTGGTGCAGTAGCTGTTTGTTCGGTTCCAAATGATCCCCGAGTTAATGCAGTGTGCTTGAGAGCACCGGTATACGATACGCTCTGGTTCGCCAGGTTACCAGGGCTTCTCCCCTCGGTCGAGTACATCTTTGAAATCGACCCTTTCCAGATGCATGGAATAGAAGACCCTGAGAGTCGTGAGGAAATTCTGAAACGAACGGTGATGGATGCTGAAGTTCACAACCCGATTAACGAGGTTTCCAAGATATCTCCAAAACCGTTGTTGATAGTTCATGGTAGTGATGATGCTATCATTGACCTTGCAGGTGTAAAACGGCTCTATGAGCTAGCAGGAGAACCGAAAGACTTGGTTGTAGTAGAGGGTGCAGACCATAACCTCTCCGACCCACGAGCCTATGAAATTACAGTGCGCACAGTAGTTGAGTGGTTCAAAAAGGCCTATGGAACTACAATCTGAGATTGCCATCTTGACCTTTATATTCCTTCAAATGAATAGGTGTACAGGTTGTTTGTTTTGTGCAGTAGTATCAATTCATCATCGATGTCTGAGGAACCTTGGCTTGTTCCTGATAAACCAAGTAACGAACCATTTGTAATTCGATTCATTGTTGTAGTATTTACTGTAGCCGCAGTTCTGATACTAGCTGGCGCACCAATTTACAATCCAATTGCATTTGCTATGATTTTGACAATCGTTATGGGTTTTGGTCTGATATGCGCTCTTCTAAACAGAGAACTGGTACGCGGGCTAAGAGGGGCTAATTGATTCAACTACCACGTCGAGAATGTTTTTACCCGTCCCCAGTATTGAGTATAATATGAAAAGTCTCACAAAATATCTGACCTTCAACGTTCCAGCACGAATGGATTTTGTTCTAATCACTCCACAGGTTCAGGATGCAGTTAGGGAGAGCGGTGTCCAAGAAGGATTATGCCTCGTCAATGCTATGCACATCACAGCCAGCGTTTTCATCAATGATAATGAGAGTGGACTTCATGATGACTACAAACGTTGGCTTGAAGAGCTAGCACCCAATGAGCCGCACAGCCATTACAAGCACAATCGTACTGGTGAAGATAACGGAGATGCCCATCATAAGCGACAGATTATGGGGCGTGAAGTAGTAATTGCAATCACTAACGGTAGGCTTGATCTTGGAACTTGGGAGGCCATTTTCTATGGCGAGTTCGATGGTCGTCGACCCAAGCGTGTTCTCATCAAGATAATCGGAGAATAGGCAACTGATTTGTGAGTGAAGGTGAATAAAATCACTCACTCATCTTCTTCATATCAAGGTCGCTCACACGAGTCCTGATTCTCTTACCAACATCGTTGATTCGCGCTCGAAGTTCCTCTATCTGTTTGTTTCTCTGTGCAAACTCTTCTTTTCTGCGCTTCTCTGTGGCTGTATATTTCTCATATGCCTCAGACCATTCTTCCCTTGTTGTTTTGAGCTGCAGTTTCAAGTGTTCGAACATGATGCGCTTAACATGTACTGTATTTTTCAGATTGAGCATGTCTGTTTCCATTTCGGAGAGAGTACTTGCCAGTTCTTCTTCGGCAATCTTAAGCTCAGCACGCAGGGTTTGCAACTGGGTCATAGCCAGTCCTATCTGCTCTTCCTGTAGGTGTTCAGAGTCTGAAGATAGTAGCGTAACGGGGTCGATTTCATTTTTACTCTTGACATCAGCAGGTTCCGTAGCTATAGTGGTCTGCGGAGTTGGTGATGTAGGCGCAGCTGACTCTGTTTCTGTGGCTGTCTGGCTTGTGTTAATTTCATGAGTAACGGGCTTACTTGTGACCTCCGGTTCATCATCGCCTATCATCATCTTGGTCAATGTTTGAAATGTTTCATCAATATTCGTCCCGGTCTTTGCTGAAGTTTCGATAAAGACTGCCTGTACATTCAACTTCTCACTAATACTCTCTGCGAATGCCTCGCCCTCTTCAGTTGTAACAATGTCTTCTTGGCGAAGTGTATCTCGCAAATCGGTCTTGTTAGCCACAATCATGAGGGGCGGCAAATCTTTGACGAACCCGTGTGCTTCCACGATCCATTTCAAGGCGCTATCGAATGAACTTCTGTCATCTACAGAATATATCAGAATGATTCCAGACGACCCCTCATAGTATCGTCGCCGAAGATTTTGAAATGCAACTTGGCCAGCTATGTCCCATATAACAAGGTTCGTCGGACTGCCTTTGTAAACCAGGGACTTTTGCGCAAAGTCTACGCCCAAAGTCGGGATGTAACTACGCTTGAAGCCCTCACGGAGGTATTCTCTGCGTAAACTTGTCTTACCGACATATCCATCGCCTATCAAGCATACTTTAAACTGCCTACGAATTTTTCCACTCACTGTAACTGCTCCCTCTTATGGCGATGGCAACGCTCCTCTTCCATCCCTTTTCTTACTTATATCGCTAATTCTGATGCATTAAAACCGAAAAATCGATAAAAATC
>JABCSP010000230.1 GCA_018238825.1 Candidatus Thorarchaeota archaeon
GGAAGTGTTGGGATTTATGGAACTAGCTATGGTGGTTACGTGAGCTGGAATGCTATAGTCCATTTCCCAATGGAGATAGTGGCAGCAGCAGCTCCAATCTGTGGCATGACCGATCTTGTTGTAGATTATGAAACAACACGACCGGATCTAAGACCTTACTCTGAAGAGATGATGGGCGGGTCCCCTACTGATGTACCAGAAATATATCACGAGAGGTCTCCAATTAACTATGTCCAAAATATCAAAGGAAATCTACTGATTATGCAAGGTCTTAGAGACCCCAATGTAACGAAGGCTAACGTTGCAGCAGTTGAAAAGAAGTTAGAAGAGCATAAAATCAAGTATGAAAAACTTGTGTTTGACGACGAAGGCCATGGAGTCTTACGTGAAAAGAATGTGAAAATTCTTCTTAAGAGGTTAGCAGATTTCTTTGAATCTTCTCTGTGAGCAGTCTACAGAAAGAGGTCCTCTGATTCAGTTCGTAGAATCTCACTAACGGTGCCTATACGTGTTTCAATATTAGTACCTCTCACAATTGCTATTGGCACTTTTTCATCAGCTTGCCCTATTACAAGCTCTGCGCTGGCTGCTATCTCATCTGCAACACAGACCAAGGATAATCGAAGTGGAATTCCGTGTATATCCAATTTACCTTTGTCACTAATGAAAGGGGACATACCTGCTATACCTATTGCCAGATTGATGGCTCCTTTTCGCCAAGGTCTTCCCTGTGTATCAGTAATAATTACTGGAATCTTGAAGCTAGCTGAGTGAGAGATGTTCTCATGAATTATGGTTGCTGAAGTATCTGGGTCTTTGGGAAGAGCGACGAGTGTACCCATCGGAGCATTGCTCTCATCTACCCCTGAAAAATCAGTAATCATACCTTGCTTTGTCCTAGTGATAAGTACGGGTTCTTCGCGTATGATATCAGTTGCTTCTCTTAATGCAATCTCCACTCGATATTCTGAATAATCCCCTTCAGATGCTATCTGACGTGCTTTCTCTGATGGCGTAATTTCTGATAAATTGTGCACACTTCCTTCAACAACTGAAATGATGGTATGAGACACTACTAAAATATCTCCTTGAATGAAATCTATACTACTCTCTTTCAATGTAGACCTAAGCAGCTCACAGATATCATCACCCCTCTTTACAATAGGGAATCCATGGATTGGTATGATCTCAATCGTATCTACTTTCATCGGACTATTCGGTTCCTGTTTTGAGCTCATCTTCTGATATCTCTTCGTACACAGTTGTTTCTCTTGATTTAGTGATGCCCAATCCAGCTTGTATACGCAAACTCTCAGGAATTAGTTGGTAGAGAAATAATCCACCTACTACGTTAACTGCTGCTTGGATTATGTTCCACGGAACATAAATCATTGATACAGTAAATGCAGTATCATACGACCATCCCCAAAATAGATTGAAGAGAACAACATTTCCAAAAAGCATACCTACTCCGCGAAATAGACCCGCGAATATCAAATAGACTACTGCTGATTTCTTCCAGTCAAGGTCTCTATTTCTCAGAATAAGTTTGGCTACAATTAACCCTAGAAGTGTAAATGCTTCTGCAAGCCCCTTGAATGCAGCTCCCTGAAAATTGCGATAGGCAATGAAGGTCCACATAACACCTACAGTGAAGAATGAGAAAACACCTCCAAGGCCAAGGAATACAATCATAATTGGGATACCAGTCCAATCAATAGTGAAATTAGGCATGGGTGTATAGAGGTCTGTGATTCCTGGGATTGGAAATATTTCAAGGGCTATGACTAGTGATGTAAAAACAGCCAGTAATGCAATACTTTTGGAGTCAGTACGAATATTCATTCTCAAGATCTCCTTATCTTGAAATACGTTCAGAGGACCTTGGCACCGTTCTAGAAATCACTGAGTTAAAAGTATTCTATAAACTGCATAAAAATAAAATTAGGAGTCCCCGACCTTAATAGATCGGGGATTTCCAAGTGATTACTTGGACATCATTTCTGGGTGTTTGTCCATGGCATGCTTTTTCATCTCTAGCTTAGAGTCGAATCGATGACCACAGAGTTTGCATTCGAACTTTTCTATACTTTCATGCATGGTAATTCATATTAACCATTGTTAACTATGGTTATTAACTTTGTGATATATGTTAATAATACCAGCCTGTAGATAACCGAGATGAATTCATAACCATTCATTTAGCGAAATATTCACATTGATTAGTTCGCCGGTCACAGTTAAATTTTTTGATATAGCATCATCAATATCATCAGACTTTGGTATATCCCTTCCATCCTCCTTGTGTCGATTACGTGCAATATATAGTCTGCCTAAAATCTCTTTTCGAAAGGATGATTGACTCATCTCTGTTGCCTGGAACATAGGCTCATGTTGTAGATCTAATAGACATGCAAAGCTCCCGGCTTGAGCCATATTAGTAGAAACCCAATTTTTCAGGCTTTCAAGATCAAGAGAAAGATTTTGTGTCTGGCGAATCAAAAACCCGGATTGCATCCATGCACACATACGTTTCCAATAAGGTGGTCTTAATGCGCCTCCTTCAATAACATTTATACGATTCAGAATAAGCCCTGCTAACATCGGCAACAGTTCATACACATCAATGCCGTCAGGTCGAGGGAACTCATCTTTAACGAGCATGATTACAGCTTTCTCGGCAAATGACCCATAGCGCTCATCTTTTTGACGCCATAGTGCAATGTCAAGAGCCCCGAGTAGCGCAAAAGGATCACGGAAAGGATCGCAGACCTCAAGACTATCCCAAAGTTCATCATCACTGTAGCCTCTAGTCCAAACACCTGGCATGAGATCATCTCGTAAAACTCCTTGGAGACACACATCAAGCCCATCCTCAATGCTCCGTTGAATCAGCGCTTTTCTGTAACTTGGTAAAACCGAACCAAAATATTCCTCTGGATCAAGATTGCCTGGGTTAGGACCACAAAAATAATCGTAGTATGCCAGTGAGCTCGGTACTAAATTCTCAAGTGTCGCTTGCTGAGAATTAAATGCGCTCTTTGCATGACTCTGAAGCGCAGCAACCCCGCAGGAAAATTCATAAAGCAATTCGTATACTTGGTCGTAACTAAGCCCACCTTTTTCTGCCTCGGATATATGGTCTGAAAAGTCTGGTGCCATTGGGCCTAAAGTATCAATGAGCTGTTTCAATTTTTTCGTTCTTACCTCACGGTTAGGAGATAGGATCAGAAAATCATCAAGCCGAGCTTCCAGTTCTTTTGATGATGACTCAAAGTGAATATGTCCCTGATCAAGTCTCACAAAGTGTTTTTTGCCATCTACGTCCGATAGCGGTGCTGACCCTTTGTGCTCAAGTGCATGTCTTACGGCAGGTAACATCTCATTTTGATTCACATGTATTTTGCCACCTATCGTTACAACCGCGTTTGACCTCAGATTATAACTCGAAATAAATCCGCTGTCTTTTAACAGCCTGCTGCGTATTTGGTGTGGCTGATGATTGCAAAGGTATTCAGCCATCAATTCCGTTTTCATCACTACAAATATCCTCAACCATGTGTTTAATGTCTTTACTGACAATATCGGAAAGGGTGTCAATCAAATCACTGTTAGCTGAAAGAAGAGATGCAAATATATCGTCCTCAAGCCATTTGAGAAACGCGTCATAGCGCTCCAGGCTTAAATTCATTGGTTTAACCAAGAAGCTGTGATGGTGAGCGAACGCTTCCGAAGCCTTTTCTATATTTTGCGGCTCTCGCAGGCTCTTTACCCATTCTAAGGGGGAAGGTGCAATATTGCGCCAAACCCAATTTGAAAGTTCAACAGCTTTCTCTATGGTCACTGATTCATTTGACCAAAGATTACGGATTACTAAGACACAACCGAGTTGAATCTGTTCGAGAAACGCTGACTCTTCCGGCAACACTACCATGTCCAGGCTACGGATGTGCATCAATGTCTGTCGTATCAGTCGCATCTCGGCACTTTCAATTAAAAAGCCATCTTTATCCAACCGCGCTCTATTGAAAATATCCTGCAGCTCACCTTTGTCAAACCACAGGCCATCGCCTCTGGGGCATTTGTCTATGAGCAGAACGGGGGTGGACGGGCCAACGATGATTTTCTGCATTTTTTTCAGACATATAGGGCATTTTCTCGGTTTTTCGCCGGCATGTGTATCAACTTTGAAGGAATCGAGCAATTGTTTTGCCTCCTGGGCCTTGCCGACCAGAAGCTCCAGCTCGCCGGCATCGAGCCAGATACCTCCACAGTCGGTGCAATAATCGATCTCAACGTCTTCAAGCTCAAGCGTGATCATCGCATTTTTACAAGCTGGACAATCCATATTTCAAAAACTCAGGATTTAAGACCCATGACCAATAAGCATTCCTGTAAGCTCACCGGCAAATACCTACTGCTTCGGCCGGGTAATTCTACCATATAAGACGCAGGGCCGCATAAAAAAT
>JABCSP010000231.1 GCA_018238825.1 Candidatus Thorarchaeota archaeon
CAATGCTACTTTAGGTACATATACAATCGATGGAACTTCTGGGCGTACTGATACGAACCCGCAGCTATTGATTGATTCAACCACACCAACTATTGACAGTCCTGGTACATCTTTCGAGTTCTGGGATACTGATACCGATATTTGGTTGACTTGGACTGCTGACGATGATTTTCCAAGCCATTGGATGCTATATACCAATGGAAGCTCAGGGCCTGTTAATGAATGGTGCAACGACACTATCTCAATATCGCTAGACGCCTATCCAGTTGGAGGTTATCAGTTTTCGATTGTTGTAGTTGATTGTGGTTCACATGTTGCTCAATCATTAGATGCTTATGTCACAATCAAAGAAGGTGATATCACTTCTCCAGACATTACACCCCATTCTGATTTCAGTGTGGAGGCGTACTATGATGCTTTTTACATCAACTGGACAGTCTATGATTCAAACCCCCATAGATATGAAATCTACAATAATGGATCACTACTAAGAACTAATCCATATAGTAATGGTTCCAATTGCTGGTGGTCACCTAGTCACTCTGGACAATATTTAGGAAAGGGACTCCACAACTTCACCATTCTTGCTAACGATACGTTTGGAAATACTGCAACTAGTTTAACCTGGGTCACAGTAGTGGATACAACCGTACCCACCATCAACTCGTTTACTTCAGATCATGAAGTAGAATATGGAGCTGCTTATTTGGTTGTGGTCACTAACGTGGATGATTCTTATCCTGAGAATCTAACTATTTGGTTAGATGATGTTATAATCCTAAATAGCACTTGGTCGATTGGGGAAACAGAATATCTCATTGGATACGATGATTTGGGCGAATACAATGTCACAATCGTATTCACTGATGAAGATGGTAATTCGAACCAAGGGACTTGTATCATTACAGTCGTAGATACTACAGATCCCGTGTTGAATGAACCCCCAGATGTACACATGAATCTTAACGCCACTGGACACTGGATAAACTGGTCAATTGATGAATCACATCTCGATTATTATGATATGTGGGTCAATGGCGAATTATTTGGACCGAATTCTTATTCTGATGATTGGTTAAATATTTCACTTGACGATGATGGTGTTGGAGAATATAATGTGACAGTGGTATTCTTTGATACTTCTGGTAATTCTGCACAAGACACAGTCTGGGTGTATGTCAGTGATGTTACTGCACCAGTAATAACCGGATATGGTCCATATGATGGAGAATCTGGTGAGCTATCTAACGTCCAATGGTATTGGGATGAGTATTATCCACAGAACTATACCATATTTGAAAATGGAACACTAATGGTGTTTAGTGAAACATTTGACGAACCAATCGAGTACTCTGTAATTCATCTCGGACCTGGGCTATGGAATATCACTATTCTCATGTACGATGAGAGCGGTAACTTTGCCATAGACAATACTTGGGTCACATTACATGATACTACAGGTCTTCCATCTATCAGTTTTACACCAAGTGTTGTTATGTACGATTTGGGTCAAGAAACTCTCCTCAATTGGACTGTTTACGGTATTCGTACTTGGGACCAACCCGGTACATGGTTCATTTATCGCAATGGGAGTCAAGTAGCTACCGGCGTTTGGGATACAGTGTTTATCCAACGATTAACCACACTGGCAGATGTAGGTAAATACAACTTCACTTTCATGGTGATTGATAAATCTGGGAACCCTGGAACCAATACAATCTGGATCACAGTCCGTGACTGGACATCCCCAACAATCAGCAGTCCAACAGATATCGAGTTCACGGAAGGTGCAACTGGACAACTGGTGAGCTGGACAGGTTCAGACCTTGATCCTTCATGGTACAACGTCACCAAAGACGGTGTAGTTATACTTGAAGGGGCATGGACAGGTCAAGCAATCGAAGTGGATGTGTCAGCCAACACTCCTGGGACATACACTTACGTCCTAACGATAGTGGATTCAAGTGGGAATTCGAATTCGGACTCTGTTACAGTAATTGTTACAGCTAGTTCAACTAGTACAACCACCACTACAACTACAACCACCACTACGACTACAACTAACACAACCGATGTACCTACCGGTGACGGTGGGGTAATGGTAATAGCCATAGCAATTGGCGCAGTGGTAGTAATCGCTGTGATTATAGTCGTGTTTGTTCTACCAAAGATGAAGAAATAATATCTAGAATGAGAGGTCTTACGAGACCTCCCCTTCTTCTTTTTTTTTTGCATTTTCCGAAATATAACTAGAGTCAACACTAATCGTTTTTCAATTTCTGATTTTCTGCTGATTCATTCAACAGTGTAAATTGTTTGTAGATTAATTCATCAAAGCATTAAGAAGGAAGGATGTTTTCTATTGAGCGTCGTACACGGAGAGTGTTTGTGATTTGAATGATGAATACAATGATGGATCTGATGAAAAGTCTGAAGAAGAAAAAGAAGATATTTCAGCTGAAGAGGTTGAGATAATTGAAAGTGATTCCAGTGATGTACCGAAGGGATCCAAAGATCTGCTGGGTATTAGTGAATCCGAACTTGAAGTCTATTCTTTGATTATCACATATGGTAATGCGACACTTGGAGATTTAGCACTTCTTAGCAGAGGAAGGTCAATTGATCAGATACAAAGCCAGATTGATAGTCTCAAAGTAAAGAAAATGATTGTGGAACTTCCTGGTCTGATTCCGAGATTTCAGGCTGTCCCGCCATTTGATGGTCTTGCAGAAGAAGTTCGTCAAGTTTCAGAAAGGATTCATACTATTCGAGATGAACTCAAGGAACAGGTACGTAAAGCATCAACCACCGTTAGAGATGCACTGATTGATATTACGAAGCAGAATTTAGATTCAGTATCTGATTTGAAAAACGATTCCTCTAGTGCAAAGACATCTTCACTGGAAAGTGTTAGCTCCAAGACAGACATACTGGCAACCCTCAGGGATACAACTCAACAAAAATATGATACTGAATCTTCAGACTTGGTATCGACATGGACGGGATCAACAGGAAATCTTCTTGACTCAACAAAGAGCCAGCTTCAGCAAATATCATCAGAGTCAGGTGACAAGTTAAAGCATACCTTCGAATCTGCAGAGGTTGACATTGAAGAACTGACAGGTGCATTCCAGAACGATCTTACATCCTCACTTTCTTCCTTAGAGTCATCCACTAGAGCAGGGATTAACGAACAATCAAACACGGTAAGCTCTCAGTTAGAGCACGAGAAGGATTCTATTAAATCAAAATTCAACGAGGTCTCAACTAATATTGCTTCCTCCTTGAGTGACATAAATCAATTAGTCATGAGCTCATTAGGTACGACTTCAGAAGAGGTAATGAGTGCAATCACAGAAGGTAGAAATCAAATCACAAAAACATCTACTTTAGCAAAATCCCGCATCGACAATCAATACAGTACACTAGAACAGGAATTTGATGTAGCATTAGGAGAAAAGGCAGTTGAGGAAGAAGGATATCTACAAGATCATGGAACTGAACTTGACCAAGCATATTCTGCTATGAGGACACATCAGGATTCTGCGATTCAAAGTTTGGAAACCCGGCTTGATGACACTCAATCCAAGCTATTATCATCTACTGATACAATCCTTCAGTCTGTATCTGACAAGATTGACGAGATTGATTCACGTTCCAAAATGTCTGTAGATACAACAATGAGATCAATGAGAAATGATACTAGTGCCTCTATTCGTAAGCATCATGAATCCCTCAAACAATATACGGATGAAGTCACACAGGAAACTCATTCGATAATGGATTTGCGAAAAGAGAAACTCAAGAGCAACCTACAGCAGATGCTTGCTGATATACAAACAACAGTATCTCAGGAAATTGAATCTATGTCAAAAGCCCTTGATGAACTCTCGGTTAAGATTGACACAAGTTATCATGGGATGATTACTGCAATGGACTACCGTGCAGAACAATCAAATCAAGAACTTGAAACGAAACTCAGTGATCTGAATGAGGAAGCAACTGTTACAATCACACAAGCTTCGAGTGAAGCCAAGAATTACTTGAATGAACTTCGTACTGATATTGAAACAGCAATTCAGACATCTAAAGCTGCAACTTCTAATACATCATCAGAATTCAAGCAATCCGCAACTGCTGCATCAGAAAGCTTTGCTGAAACAAAAACCAATCTCATCGAATCAACAACGAATAAACTGCAACAGACTAATGAATCCCTCTTAGTGAAAGTATCCACACTTTCCGAAGAAGGACGAACGAGGATGAAAGAAGAAACTGTAACCCTGACTAATGAATTACATGAATCATTAGATGGGTGTTCGAAGATGATTACCTCACAGATAGAATCATCGAAGTCATCAGTTGGTGATGTATTTAGCACAGCATCTCAGGATGCCAAATCCTCGTTAGTAACATCATCTGATTCTCTTACAACAAAGATTGATGAGATTAATGAAAACACCCAGAA
>JABCSP010000232.1 GCA_018238825.1 Candidatus Thorarchaeota archaeon
AGATAAACATTTACCACCACGAGATTCTGCCAATTTACACATTTCTTCAATTGTAAGTTTTTTAACATTAGCACATTCGGGACACCAATGACCTCCCTTCAAAATGAGTGTGGGACTTGCCTTGAATTCGTGACCAAATGCACATTTCCATTCCAGTTTTTCCATCATGCCATTGAAGCTCGATGAAACACACTCTCCTCCTCGAAATATTGCTGCTTTTCTCATGTCATCAATTGAGAGATCTTCAAGTGGTTTATCTTCATCATATCCATGATCGAGTGGTTGAGCTTCAGCATTCACATCAGGCATATCACTATACCAATCAGGAATCTGCTCCCATTTACTAAGAGACCCCCAGAAAGCTGATATTCGCCCTTGATTCTTAGTTTCAATCCAATTCATAGTCCCATCTTTTCCAGTAGTCATCTTTCTGGTAAACTGACTTTTTATCAAACTTGATGGAGCAAGCTTTGCAAGTCGAATATACTTAGGAGCTGCTTCGTTCACTTGATGATAATGATCTTCTAGACTTTGCCTCCAATGACCGAGATAGCCATTTAGTATATCACTGTCAGTAAACCATGCACAATGGAAATTCCTAGTGCAAAACCAATTTCGATCCATTATTTTTCTGTAATCAC
Organism: Candidatus Thorarchaeota archaeon; assembly: GCA_018238825.1. Lineage (GTDB taxonomy): Archaea > Asgardarchaeota > Thorarchaeia > Thorarchaeales > Thorarchaeaceae > SMTZ1-45. The sequence goes on from JABCSP010000232.1 coordinate 642, forward strand.
CTAGACCCAGATTCTTCATCATTCGTTCAATGTATTGGAAAAAGATGAATCTGCATGACGGACCTCCTCCCATATTGTAAATTCTACCCCAGAAATCATCAGGTGTTTCTAGACATTGGATAAGACCGTAACCTGCATCCTGTACAGTCACCATTTCGATATGTTGGTCAATTGGTTGATGGTACATTATTGGGTCCATCAAACTCATTACATCTGGGATGGTGATGTATGTCTGTCTGATTGAAACCCAATATCTCAAACCAGATTCAATAACAGCACGTTCAGCTCTGATTTTTGTTATGGCATAAAAATCGTATACGCTTGGTTTCAGTGGATCTCCAGTTCTAACCCAATATATTGGAGCCAATCTATCACCATAAATCGCCACAGATGAGATATAGATTAGCTTTATTTTCTCAGTACCATTCTCTTGGGCTTTAATAGCTTTGATAATATTCTCTATCCCGCCTACATTGATTTTCTCAGCGAGGGCGGGATTATGATCAGCTGCTGGTGCGATAAATGCTGCAGGATGAAGTACAAAATCGACGCCACTTACAGCTTCTAGAACATCAGGGTAATGCGTGAGGTCTCCCCAGACAATCTTGAGTCCATCTTTTTCCACTACTCCTTTTTGTCCAATAGGAATCTTATCATTAGGAAAATATTCTTTGAATGCTTTTTTGTTTGTCTTCGAAGGGCGTAGCAACAGCACAATATCGTATTCATTGTTTCTCCTGAACAATTCTTTGAAGGCCTCTCCGCCCATTGAACCAGAAGCACCTGTGAGAAATACTCGAAACTTGGACATAATATGCTCTAACGAAAAGATGGTCCTAATAATGATTCATTGAGTGTATTAGAACCCAATTACCAGCCGGCTTGTACCCGCCTCGACAATTAGAGGGGGGTTTCAACATATTGTTGAACCCCTCTAAATTCTTTATTATTTACGTCAGCCTTTCTTCTCTTTTTCGTAGGGTATTGCAATTGCCTTAGGTGGAACTGATTTTCGGATTAGTCCTAGTGCGACGACGACTAGTACATATGGAAGCATAGCAATGAAATTAGCGAAGGGCAGAAGTGCTGGAAAGTAGATTTGAATGAAGTAATTCAGTGAAGTCAAGAAGCCAAAAAATAATCCAGCACCCAGAACACCAAAGGGCGTCCAATTACCGAAAATCATTGCGGCAAGTGCTATGAATCCTCTCCCAGAGGTCATTTCTTTTGCAAATGCTGAGCCAAATCCAATTGATAAGTAAGCTCCACCTAATCCTGCTAGACAGCCACTAATGACGACTCCAATGAATCGGGTCCATTCTACATTCACTCCTGCGGCGTCGAGAGTACTAGGATCCTCACCTGCAGCTCTGAGACGTAGACCGAATGGGGTTCGGAAAAGAACGAACCAACTGACCGCTGTAATTACGAACATAAACAAAACGACAGGGGATATCACACTAATAGCAGGTCCTAAGAATGGATGATCCTGAAGTGCTGGAAACACCATATCAGGAACTGTATTTGTAACCTGTTCACCTTGTCCCTTCATATGCCAAACAACTTCTAGCAATAATGTAGACAAACCAGTACCGAAGAGGATTATTCCAGTGCCACTGACAATGTGATTACCCTTATACTTCACACAAATTACACCATGTACTGCAGCAAGTAATCCACCAGCCATTACTGCTCCAATGAGTCCTAGCCATGGATCTCTCGCGAAGTAGGCTACGGCGGCACCAGTGAATGCACCCATGAGCATCATGCCTTCAAGTCCGATATTTACAATACCACCACGCTCGCTATACATACCACCAAGTCCCGCAAGAACAAGAGGTGTGGACATCTGTAATGTCGTCGCAACCAACCATCCTGCAATTCCCTGTTGTTCGACAGGCATGAAATTGATAGCTATCAATCCGATTACGATTGATGCAAGTACTGCTAAGGTCCTATATTGAGATCGCCAATTTATTAATCTCCAATTCATGAACCTTCACCTTCCTCCATAGTACTCTTTGTGAGAAATTGTATAGCAATCCAAAATAGAAACGCGATTGCCGACATGAGTAATGATGTGACTTCTATTGTTCCGGAACCAATCAAGAACGCAATTCCTGCTCCCAACCATCCAACTGCAATTATTAGGAGTAGAGATGAACCACGTGGGTCACGCGAGTATTCAGTAATAAATACCAATATTCCTGTAATTGCTACCAATACTAATATCAAAATAGAAACAATTACCATTGGGTTAAGTGTGGGTAGAATCATAATGTTTCGAGCTGTACCAATAGCTAGTAAAACAGAACCAAGTCCAAAGATGGCAGCAAGCAACCATGGTAGTGTTTTCTTTGGTTCCTGTTCAACAGCATCCTTGACGGTTTCAGAGTGATCTATTATCCATGAAATGATTCTTGGTGCTGCAACAAAGAGAACAACTAGTCCTTGAATTACTTTTACCATTTCTGCTGGAACATGTGCCAGTACTTGCATTGTGTTACTGCCAGCTTTCAATGCACCAAAGAATAAGGCAGCTACAAGAACACCAAATGGATTATTGTTTCCTAATACTGCTACTGTAATGCCATCCCATCCTAAGCCAGCACTCCATTTAGCAGTGAAGCGGTCAAAGGTTCCGATTATTTCTGTTGAACCTGCAAGTCCAGAGAGACCTCCACTTATGCCTAGGGCAACTGCTACTTTCTTCTTGCTATCAATTCCCGCGTACTCGGCCGCATCTATATTGTGTCCAACAGCTCTCATTTCATATCCAAGCACAGTTTTGTTAATCAAATAGTCTATACCAAAGACAGCCAATAGCGCAATAATGAATCCAACATGAAGGTAATTTCCAAATATAACAGGAAGCAATGCAGTATCATAGAACTGAGGTGTTCGAGGAACCATACTTCCATCCCAAAAAGGTCCGTTTTGACTTACTAACCAACTAGTAAATAGAATCGCAATATAGCTTAGCATCATCGTTGTAACGACTTCGTGAGCTCCTCTGTAGGCCTTCAGTAAACCAGCAAGGAATCCCCAGCCAGCTCCGGCAAGTACACCTACTGCTAAACACAGAATCGGGTGCACGAGTATTGGAAATGCGAACAGGTATGCAAGAAGAGCTGACGCCATTGATCCCATAAACAGTTGGCCTTCTGCACCTATATTGAAGAGACCGCATCTGAAGGCAAGAGCAACGGAGAGTCCTGTTAAAATAAGAGGTGATGCATACCATAGAATTTGGTCTACTTTTGTTAATGCACCATATGTAAGCCAAACAAATGCTACACCAGGATTGTATCCTGCCATCATCATAATCACAGAAGATACAACCAATGCAAGAAGAACTGAGCCTATAGACCAATAGAACTGGTTCATGAACTCCTCACCTGTTAACTTTGCAATAACTCCCTTGTAATATTCCTGAATTCTTGCAATGAGATCAGAGGAATTATCAGAAGAATTTTCAACGTCAGGGTTCTGTGTTACTTCACTCATGATATAGCGACCCCCTCTTCAGAAGTCTTATCCGTATGTCCCGCCATTAATAGGCCAAGTTCTGTTTGTGTGGCTTCTCCTGGTGCTTTGACAGCGACTATCTTTCCATCATATATGACACCTATCCGATCAGCTAGATTCTGTATCTCATCAAGCTCTGCAGATATTAGCAAGACAGCGACACCAGCATCACGCAGTTCAATCAAGACATTATGGATATATTCAGTTGCTCCAACATCTAGTCCCCGGGTTGGTTGGGCCGCAATAACTAGTTTAGGTTTAGTTGATAGTTCTCTGGCCACAACTACTTTTTGTTGAT
>JABCSP010000233.1 GCA_018238825.1 Candidatus Thorarchaeota archaeon
GAGCCTTCGAAGTTGACCATCGTGGATTTGCCTTGGGATATGAACTTACTCTCCAGAAACCTACAGGTGAGTTCCTTCCTGAACGTGCTGAGAAACTTGGAATTCCAAAAGGACCTATGTGGAGCAAACTTGCTGCAGGTGAGTCAGTCCAACTTGAGGGGGGTACAACTGTACATCCTGAAGATGTGACAGGACCTCGACCTAATCCAGTGAAAATAGTATATTCTGGTGATACTCGCCCATGTCAAGCGCTCAGAGATGTATCTCAGAATGCAAACGTCTTGATATCTGAAGCAATGTATACAGTTGAGCACGAAGATTTAGCAGAAGAAAGGGGACATTCAACGGCAAAAGCAATGGCACAGATTGCATCAGAATCCAATGTAGGACTCCTTGTACTTACACACTATAGTCCTCGTTACTTTGATGGGTCAGATATCATAAAAGAAGGTAAGAGTAACTTTGTTGATACAGTTCTTGCAAGAGACCTCATGAGAATCACCTTAGATAAGGAAGGAAATTACACAATAACTGAGCCAGGTTTGGAACCACCAACTAAAAGCCAAGACTGATGGCTTTTCGAGGATGACGTGAGAGTAACCGCTTGGCAATCTTGAGCTTCAGTTTTGAGTAAGGTGTTTTACAAGTGAAAATATCAGTTAGGTATTCCTGCATAATTGAATCATCATCAATTATATCGAACAGGGTTTCCAAATTCTTGTCTGACTTGTTCATTATCCCTGCAATAAATCGTAAGTCATTCAATTCAGCAAGATGCCATTTCTTCATTCTTTTCTCATATTCTACGATGTGAACAGGCGATTTTTCATGGATTCCTTCAGTTGCAACATCTGCAGCAAGAATTCCAGACTCAATAGCAAAAGAAATTCCTTCTCCAGAAACCGGAGAAACCAATCCAGCAGCATCACCAATGAGCATTGAACGTCTACTGATTATACGACCTGGAACACCGCCCATAGGTACCCTAGCTGATGTCTTTTCTGAAACTTTGATCTTGATGTCCTTCACACTCGCCATCTTGGAAAGAAATAATTCCCATTTATCACGGAGACCCTTGGCTTTATCCAATCGACAACCAAGCCCAATATTCAACGATTCCCGATTTGGAAAACACCACCCATAACCCCACTCCACAAAACCATAGTAGAGTTCTACAAAAGAGAGTGTGGGCTCAGTATCCAGTGTCATAGTACGCTCAACTTCGCTAGAGTCCAATGGTACCTTAGCACTGATGCAAACTGCAACATTCTCTGGTGACCATCGGTTTCGTATATCCAACTCTTTCATTGAAACTCCATTGACTCCATCAGCTCCCACAAGAAATTGAGCTTTGTAAGAATCACCAACTCCTAAAGCTCTCACTCCATTTCGAAGTTGCTCGATGGCCACAATCTCATTGCCCTGAACAATCTCGGCTCCTGCTTCTTTTGCTTTATCGATGAGAAGACTATCAAACTCGCTACGCTGAATCAAATAACCCTTCAAACCATCTCGAGTGAGCACACTTCGTTTTCCCGAAGGTCTGTGCACAACAGCTGCATGGAACTCTCTTTCAATAAGGTGTGAAAAATCAAAATCTAAAGCAGCTATTGCCCGTGGACTTAATGCACCGCCACAAGGTTTCGCTCGGGGGAGATGTTGTTTTTCAACGAGAACTACATCTAACCCATTCAAAGCCGCTCTTCTTGCACAGATTGCACCACCGGGCCCACCGCCAATTATTATTAGATCGTGAATTATTTAACACCAGCCAAGAATATGTTGTAGCAAAACATGAATAACTCTCCTTTTAAGATTCAATGGTTGGGTACCTCAAGATGACATCTGAAGAAACTGCCAAAATCTGCTTGATTACAACAGGCGGAACCATCTCAAGTATCTATGATGAGGAAACACAAGCATTGCACCCTGGGCTTTCAGTTGATGCATTAATTGAAAGACTCCCAAAAGGTATGGGAAATGTTGAGGTCATCAAGAGAGAACTGGATCAATTAGATTCAGCCAATGCTCAACCTCATCACTGGCAGACTCTTGCTGGAGCAATCAAAGAGGTAAGTGAAGAAATTCCAGACCTTAAGGGTATAGTTATTACACATGGCACCGACACAATGGCATATTCAGCAGCAGCTGTTAGTTTTATGATTCAAGATTTCGGAAGACCAATCGTCTTTACTGGTTCTCAGATACCTGCAAGTGTTCCTTGGAGTGATGGACCACGAAATCTTTTAGATTCAGTACGCGTGGCAGCTTTTGGAGACATCGATGAAACTTGTATCGTATTCAATGGGGAGATACATCGAGCTACGCGAACAAAGAAAGTGCGTGTAAATTCATATGACGCATTTGATTCTATGGACCCGTCACCAATTGGAATATTGGCCCGAGATATTGTACTTTATGAAGGGAGAAAGAAACGTGACCATTCATTGATACCACGCTTTGATACAAGACTTGATGATAGGGTCTTTCTACTGAAGGTCTTTCCGGGACTTCCACCTCAAACCCTAGCACGCATTGTAGACATGGGCTTTCATGGAATTGTAATCGAAGGTTTTGGATCAGGAAACATTCCCACAAACGAAAATGCACTAACTCGAGGAATACTACAAGCCATAGACCAGAAGTGCTTCGTCGTTGTAAGTTCACAGTGCGCCTTTGGTCAGGCAGACTTGACTATTTACGCTGTCGGGAGAGCAGCAATGGATGTGGGGGCAATGAGTGCCTATGATATGACTTCAGAGGCGGCTCTTGTGAAATTGGCCTGGGTATTAGGACACACAAAAGAACCAGACCGTGTTCGTGAAATGATGTCAATTAGTTATGTGGGAGAGATGTCCTTCACATCCCAAAATCTGCTAAGTGACAAGTAGAAAGGATGAAAAGGGAATAGACTGCCAGAACTCGTAAGCCGAGGTAGCCAAGCCCGGTTCACGGCGATAGCCTGGAATCGATGGTTGTCTAAGCGACCTTCGCGCAGACAGCTATTCTCCTTACGGAGGCATGAGTTCGAATCTCATCCTCGGCGCCATCTTCTTTTATTCAATTAGCATATACTTTATCGGAATTCACCTTAAATGCAAGAACGCCTGTTTTCTACAAGAATAAGTAACAGCACCACATCAGTTATCACGCTTAACAGAATGTGATGAGGCCGCAGTGAATGATTCACAGTACTATGCTTCTAAGGACAAAAAGCAGTAGAACAATCGCAGCTACTCAATACTGGACAGTAAAAGTACCGCGAAAGGATATCAAAGAATTTCTGAAAGCCAGGCAAGAACTATTCAAGGTTGCAAAAGGAAAAAGAGGCATCTCACTGAATGTTGGTGGCAACAAGTATTTTGGACATAATGTTAATCCGGATATTCTCCTTGTTTTTATTACAGATATCGATGAGAATGACCGCATGGTGACGGAGAAGATTACTGCAGCTGCAAAAGCACTTGGTGAAATAGTGAAGCAGAAGAAGGTTCCATTCGTCAAGACTAATTACGAAACTCTGATCAACCCCTTTGTCCACTCAAAACTGAAAGTTGCATTGGTTGGAGAAGGTGGTGTTGGTAAAACAACTACATTGCATCTTCTCATGGGTAAGATTCCTCCAAAGCAGTACATTCCAACTATTGCACTCGCTATGGAAGTGATTGATAATATTCATTTTGCAAATTACTCCATCGTTTTATTGGACTTTGCAGGGCAGGAGCGGTTCAGAAAACTTTGGAAGTTATATTTCCTTGGAGCAGACATAGTATTCTTACTTACTGATTCAACTTTGAGGAATATTCTGATATCAAAAGATATGTTCCAAATGATTCGCCGTGATGCACCTCATGTCACCATCATTACCATTGCTAACAAACAAGATCTTCCAAACGCCTTAGATCCATCGATTATAGAACGCATAATTGGAGCCGAAACACATCCGTTGATTGCGATAGACCTTGCATTTAGAAATAGTATGTTGAAAATCCTCCTCGATACAGTTGCCAAACATGTCAATATTCCAATACCAGACCTACCCATCGATGATCTTCTCAGATTCACTGAAGGAGATATTGTTTCACAGAACGCCAAATTAACAGCTAAAATTATCGATTGGGTGATGCAAGTCAGCAATCCCGAAATCCCCAAACTTTTTAAACTCACTGGCGCAGTTACGTCCATTGTACCGATTGTGAATGCGGTAAAGGAAGTATTTAACCGTTATCCCAATAAAAAGGCTGGCATTACATTAGCCAATTCATTTCCAACATTTATTTTCCGCGAGGGAGAAAAGAAAAAGTGGGAAAGTGGCATTGTTATGGGCATGAGTGGTGAAGGGATTTTGCCGATTAGTTACCTGACCTTAGCTTCTGTTGGGCATCTGGGTATTGCCGTATCCGGTAATGGCGGTCCCATGGATTACAAAGCTGCGGCTGATTTTCTGGCGTTGG